>JACQAG010000001.1 GCA_016195085.1 Pseudomonadota bacterium
CAGTCATGGGATGCTCCTGTGCTGAGGGTGGGTCGAACAACCCGATCCTCAGACAAGACGCTCCTTGACCGTTATTGCCCCGCTGATCGCCTCAGGCACACGCCTGCGTGCAGCGCTCTACCGCGAAAGCGGTTTAGTCCATTGACCCCAAGCCGACATTGGGAACTAGTGATCGAGGAAGATTCCGGCATTTGGCGGCCATATGACCGCTATTGGCTCGCCCCGGGCGAAGTCGGTCCGTTGCTCGTTTGCCAGCTCCTGTACGATGACGGTGCCTTCGGTGGATAGCGCGACGAAATGCTTGATGGATCCTCCGGTGACGAGAGTGTCCTGCAAGGTACCCTTCAACGCATTGACGGTCCCGTTTACCTGACTGAGCTTGGCCAGTCGCATGCTCTCGGGTCGGATCATGAGATGCCCCCGCCCCGAGGAAGCTCCCCGCATGACCTGAACGGTCGTGCCGTCGCTGAGCTTTGCAAACCCTGCAGCCACCATCTCGGCTGGAATCAAGGTCGAGCTCCCGATGAATTCAGCGGCAAATTTGGAGCAAGGGGCGAAATACAAGTCATGAGGAGTTGCGAGCTGCTCGACCGATCCGCCGTTCATGAGCAGGATCCGATCGGACATGTTGAGCGCTTCCTCTTGATCGTGCGTCACATAGATCATCGTGATGCCGAGCGCAGAATGAAGACGCCTGATTTCCAGCTGCATCTGCTCGCGCAGGTTCTTGTCGAGAGCACCTAGCGGCTCGTCCATTAGGATAAGCATCGGGTTGTAGACGATACATCGTGCGAGAGCGACTCGTTGCTGCTGCCCGCCGGACAGCTCTTTCGGCTTGCGGTCCGCAACGTTGGGAAGACGGACCAGCTCGAGCACCTTCATTACGCGATTTCGGATCTCTGCTTTAGGTACGCGCCGAACCTCCAGCGGAAACGCCACGTTCTGAAAGATGCTCATATGCGGCATCAACGCGTAGCTCTGGAACACCATCCCGATCCCACGCTTGGAGGGGGGCATCTCCGTCACCTCGCGGCCATCGATCCAAACCCGTCCTTCGCTGACCCCGGTCATCCCTGCAATCATGTTGAGCAAGGTCGTCTTGCCGGAGCCGCTTGGGCCAAGCAGCGTCAGGAATTCGGCCTTCTGCACATCGAGGCTGATCGGGTGAAGGGCCTGAATCGAGCCGTAAGCTTTGCTTACGTTCTCGAGACGCACCATCGGATTTTTGTGATCGCCGATTGACATCAGGTGGAGCTCTGACGGCTGAGGCCCGCGACCATGAGACAGACGATCGCCGAAAGTGCCGTTAGCATGGTGGAGATAGCGGCTAGGATAGCTGACACCTCCCACTGGATTGAGGAAAACATCTTGACCGGAAGGGTGACGGTATCGGCCCGGGCCACGAACCACGATATAACTACTTCGTCGAACGAGATCAGAAAGGCGAAAAGTCCGCCGGCCAAAATCGAGGCCCGGATGAGCGGCAGCGTCACGCGACGGAACACATAAAAGCGACCGGCACCCATGATTGTTGCGGCCGTCTCCAGAGCCGGATCGACCTGTCGGAGCCCAGCCATTGCCGTGACGATGACGAAGGGCAGGGTTGCGACCGTGTGCCCAAGGACGAGACGAATATCGCCGTCGCGAAGCCCGATTCGGGCAAAATAGATGTACAGAGCAAGCGCGATTACGACCGCCGGCACCATTATCGGGCTAAGTAAGAACAGCGCCAGGTAGCGCTTGCCTGGGAACTGCCCTCGAGACAGTGCATAGGCTGCGGGGACACCGACCAAGATCGAAAGCAACGTCGTCCAGCATGCGACGCGGAGGCTGACGATCGTGGCGTTCACCCAGCCAGGCTCGGTGAAAAAGCGAGTGAAAAGCTTGATCCCGAAGGACGCTGGCGGGAACACGATCTCGTTCACGTTTCCGAATCCGATGGGAATAACGATGAGGCTCGGAAGCAGGAGAAAAGCGAGAATCGTCCAAGCGGCGACGCCGACGGCACGGGTGTGGGATGAACCGTGGAGCATCAGCGCTCCTCTCCGCCAAGAAGGGCAGATCCGCCCGGAACGAGCGAGAGGAAAATAGCCGCGGTCGCCGCGGCTCCCATCAGGATGACGGACAGCGCGGATGCCATTGGCCAATTGATCAGCTCACGCGCATAGAAATCCACGAGATTCGCCAACATCATGTCCTGCCTGCCTCCCAGCAGCGCCGGTACCACGTAGAAGCCGAGCGACAGGATCATGACGAGAAGGACGCCGGCCATGACACCGGGGAGGCTCAGTGGGAGCGTGACACGGCAAAAGATGCGCCACTTGCTGGCCCCCAAAATCGCTGCCGCGAGCCGCAGCTCTCGGGGTTGGTTCAGCAGATTGGTCAGGATCGGGAGAACCATGAACGGCACGAGAAAGTGACTCATGCCAACGACCACACCGACGCGATTGAACAGGAGCTTAACCGGGGGGAGGCCGAGCCATCCTATCGCGGTGTTGACGAGACCGGATTGTCCGAGAAGAACGGTGAAGGCGAAGCTCTTGACTAGAACACTGGTCCAGAAGGGCACGAGAACGAGGACCATAAGGAGAGCCCGGCGATGCGCAGGCTGCTGAGCCATGTAGTAGGCGAGAGGGTATGCCAGGAACAACGCGAAGCAGGTCGCCAGTAACGTAATCTCGATCGTCGTCCAACCTACCCGCAGGAAGAGTGCAGCCGAGGCTATCTTCGCGTATGATTCGAGAGAGAATGAGGTCGCAGCTTCCGACGTCAGGCTCTGCACCAAAACGGCCCCGAGCGGGACCGCGAACACTGCCAGCATGAGTATCGTTGCCGGCGCGGCATAGAGGGCGATCCAGATCGCCTGTCGCCGCTCCAGCGCGCTCATGCGTGCCATATCAGGGTAAGGTCCGGACCTTGCTACATCGCGCTAGTTCGTCGCTCTTTGCATGTTGTGTATGAGAGCGCACAAACATCGTCCCGACCCCCTTGTCAGACCAGAAGCCACTCCTTGAAACGCTTCGTTAGGTCGTCGATGTGAGTATCCCACCAACCCGGATTGATGAAGAGATTATTGGAATCGCCGACGTCAGGCATCCATTTCCGCGCTTCCGGGGCCACCTTGGCCAGGGCATCGGGGTAGCAGGGGGCATCGCCTGAGAGGTTGGCCAGCTCGACTTGGCGTTCAGGCTTTGCGATGTAAGCGCAGAGGCGCATCGCCGCCTCTTTATTCCGCGTTCCTTTGACGACCCCAGCCCATCCTACGCCAAGGATATTCTGCTGGAACGAATAGCCCATCGGCACCCCCGCGGCCTGCATGTCTTTGACGCGGGTGGTATAGGTGAAAGTGAAGTCCGTCTCGTTGGTTTGAATGAGCGAAACCGTCTGAGCGGTCTGCGCGATCCAGTGACTGACCGAGGGCTTGATGCGATCGAGCGCCTTGAACGCCCTCTCTACGTCGCAGGGATATACATCCTTCGGGGCTACACCGTCTCCCATCAATGCGATCTCGAGGGTATCGCTGACCCGGTTGCGGAGACCGCGGCGCCCCGGAAAGCCGGCGACATTCCAAAATTCCGGCCAGGTCTTGGGCACCTTGCCGCCAAGGCGGTTGGTCGGAAACGCTATCCCACCGGCAGAGATGCTCCCACCAACGGCGTAGTCATGCTTTGCCAGAGGAACAACGCCGGTCCGATCCACAATCCGCTCGTCGATCGGTTCCAACAGACCCATGCGCGTTCCCGCCGGCACCCAGGCGTCAAGGAGGTCCACTACGTCCCATTCGACGTCACCAGATTGAACCTGAGCTCGAATCTTTGCGAGGTCTGGACCAGGGACCGCCAACACCTCGATGCCGGTGTCGCGGGTGAACGGCCCATAGATCGCCTTTTGTTTGGCGTCGCCCATGGCGCCGCCGAAGTTGACGACCACCACCCGACCGGCGCCGCGAGCGCGACCGGGAACGATGACGAATGGCATTGCCAATGTTGCGGCGGCTGCGCCGGATGCCAGAACTTCGCGACGAGAGATTCTGCGGACCAAGGAAGTAGCGGATTTCTTAGGCATGCTCGTTCCTCCCGGTAATCTGCCGGCAACCTGCCCGTCCGAATTGACGGATTCTACAGTCCAGGCGACGCTGAAAATACCGATTCCGGCATTTAGCTCATAAATGGCGGCATTTTGCCGGACTAGCCCGCCTCGCCCCGATCGATCCCCGCAGCCTGCAGAGACGCCAAGGAGGCGGTCTCGGTATAACTGCGGTCGAAATTTGTCGCTAGAACCACCACCGACTTCATGCGCTCGACACCGGGTATTTCCGAGATGGTCTCGAGAACCGCAGCCATATCCTCCAGCTGAGGCACTTTGACGCGACACATCAGCTCATAGTCGCCATTGATTGTCTGACAGAGCTTGATCTCGGGAAATGCCTTTAAGTGCTCGGTCACGGCGCGCTGACGGCGGTGTAAAACCGAGATCAGCAGCACCGCCTCCGCATACTGTTCGAACGGGTCCCGCTTGAGCACGACTGAATAGCCGCTGATCGTGCCGTTCTTCTGTAGACGTGCGAGCCGCTCCTGAACAGTCGTGCGGGCGATGCTGAGCTTCTTCGCAAGGTTAGTCGTCGACTCCCGCGCGTTAGCCTGGAGGAGAGAAATCAGCCTCCGATCGACGTCGTCGTTGGCCTTGGTGATTGCCGGTCTCCTGCGGCGAGTTTATGTCGCCGCTCATCGCCTGGTATACTCGGCTCGAGCGCCAGGCCGCCATTCTGGCGCCGTCTCCGGCATTTTGGCAACTATATGCGGCAATCTGCCGATCCCGCCCCGCGACCCGGCAAGTCGGCCCCTTCAAGGCGTCAGCCCGATTGCTTCCAATCCAACTACGGAGAGACGAATGCATGGGCTAACGTCGAACGCGTCCCTTCCGGAGGTCGTCGCATGAATAGGACCGAGCATTTGTTCGGGCTCACTGATGAGCTCCCCTCATCCGGCAAAGTCACGGGCTATGCCAAAATTCCGTTCTCGTCCGATCTTTCTGCATACGGATTCATCCCGCTCCCGATCACGGTTGTTGCAGAAGGGGATGGGCCGACCGTCCTGCTGCTTGCAGGCTCCTATGGTGATGAATTCGACAGCCAGATCGCTCTCGGTCGAGTGGCCCGTAACCTCGATCCGCGCAATTTGAACGGTCGGGTCATCATCGTGCCGATGGCGAACGAACCGGCAGCGCGCGCTAGCACACGCAACTCGCCAATCGACGGCCTCAATCTCAATCGCAGTTATCCTGGAGACGTGCGTGGTACGCCGACCCGCGTAATCGCTGACTACTTAGAGCGGCAGCTAATGCCGATTAGCGACATCGTGCTCGATCTGCACAGCGACGCGCGCTCGATCCGGTATCTGCCCTGCGCGACCATGATTTATCACGCGGATCCGGATGTTCGCCTTGAGCGCCTTGCTTTGGCGATGTCGTTCGACGCGCCGTCGGTACTAGTTTTCCATAGCTTCGAGGAGCGCAACTCCTCCGGAGCCGCTAAGCGCGCTGGCGCTGTCCGCATCGCGACGGAGATCGGAGGGCCGAAGCCTGTCGAGATGACGTTCGCCGGGATCATGAATGTCCTTCGATGGGCCGGCGTTGTCGAAGACAACGGCAGGAGCGCGGGACCGAAAAGGCCGGTGGTCCGCGTAGTTCGCCAAGACAGCGATTTTGTTTATGCGCTCCTCGATGGTCTGTTCGAGCCCACAATAGAGCTGGGCGACGAAGTTTCTTCTGGCACTACAGCGGGCTTTATCCACGATCCATCTCGTCCCTTAGCTGAGCCCTATGAAGTCAAGATCACCGCACCCTCGGGTACCGTCGTGTGCACCCGTGGGTCGGGGCCAGCGCGACGGGGGGATTGTCTGATTCACATGGCAACGGCGCCTGACGCCGAGCTGGCAAGCGAGATCGCTGCGGCTTCCACATTCAGGTGGCCGAAAGAGCGGCAGAGGGGCCGGCCGCAAGTGACGCAGGAACCATCTACGAAGGCTGTTCCTAAAGCCCCAAATAAGAAGCCGCGATCTCGGCCGAGAGTCCGGCGTAGATGATCTGTGAACGCGCCATCCTCATCACCGGCGCGACGTCGGGGATCGGTGCGGCCGTCGCAAGGCGTCTCGCAGCCCCCAATGTCGGACTCCTTCTTCAGGGAGGGGGGACGTCATCGGAGAGTGCTTATCGTCTGGGGACCGTCCGCACAGTGTGCGAACGGTCGGGCGCGCACTGCGCGGCCGCATTGGGCGATCTAGCCGAGGACGGTCGGGGACGCGCGAGCGTGGATGCCGCCTTGCAGAATTTCGGACGCTTGGACCAAATTATCCATGCGGCCGGTTACCCCAATAAAACGCGGCTTGGCGAGCTGACGCGATCCGACTTCGACCGTTGCATCGCGGTCATGCCTGGCGCGTTCTTGGAGATCGTATCGGCGGCAATGCCGAGTCTCGCTCAATCTGCTATCGGGCGCGTCGTCGCCGTCAGCTCCTTCATCGCCCACAAATTTGAAAGCGCGACTTTGGCGCCAGCATCCGCCGCTGCTAAGGCCGCCATGGAGGCGCTGGTCAAGTGCTTTGCACTTCAGCTTGCACCGACCGGCACCACCGTCAACGCCATCCTTCCTGGGTTCACCAAGAAAGACCCGGGAAAACTCGGGTCTATGACCGCGGCTGGTTGGCAGCAGGCGGCGCAGCGCACCCCCACCGGCCGCTTGAACGAAACGGACGAGATCGCCGCCGCCATTAGCTTTCTCTTATCGCAAGAGGCCCGGCAAATCACCGGGACAACTTTGACCATCGATGGCGGTCTGACGCTCGGTTGAGACTTGTCGCCGCCCCATGGAAAGGATGCCGCATGAGTCAGGTCATGAAGAACTACCGCTGGGCCGATCGCGCCCAAGCGACGGTAGCGCCAGCTGCTCCCGCTGGATTTCGCGGAAACAGCATCCAGCTCGGCGGCGGATACGGATTTCCTGAAGAATTGCCAGATATTGTCGCTGAGGCGATTGCAGCGGCGAAAGATCGCGACGAGGGCCTGCAATACGGCCCCCTTTACGGATTGGACGATCTACGCGACGAGATAGCTCGTTATCTCCAGCAAGACGGGATCGTGGCCGGCCGCGAAAACATTCTCGTCGTAAACGGCGCCAAGCACGGATTGGACCTGGCTTGCCGGGTCTTCATCGATAGGGGCGATACGGTCATCGTAACAGCTCCGACCTATTTGACGGCCGTCTCGATCCTCAAAGCTGCCGAGGCGACGTTCCTGTCGGTCTCGCAAGATGAGAGCGGCCTGAACGCGGACGAACTTGAGCTGAAGTTGAAGCTCAGGCAGGACATCGGCGCGCCCATGCCCAAGCTTCTGTTCGACGTACCGGATTTTCATAACCCAACAGGCGTCACGATGTCTGCGGATCGCAGGAAGCGGTTGGTGGAGCTGGCCGAACGCTACGATTTTGTCATCGTCGAGGACGACCCCTACCGTCGCATCCGATTCGAGGGTTCGCCTGTACCGCCCATCAAGACGTTCGATCGGACGGGTTCAGTCGTCGGGCTGGGGACGGTCTCCAAGATATTGGCCCCCGGATTGCGCATTGGCTGGGTGAATGCGACACCGGACATTGTGCGGCGGATGGCGGCCCACAAGTCCGACCATGGCACCTGTCCCCTGCTTCAGAGGATCGTCGCCCTGCTCTTTCACAACGGGAAGGTCGACCAGCACATCGCCGCACTCTCGAAGGTTCTACGCGGCCACCGCGATGCGATGGTAGCGGCGATCCACCATCATCTGCCGGACGCGAGAGTTCGTGTGCCAAATGGGGGCTATTTCCTTTGGGTCGAGCTGCCTAAGGGCGTTGATGCCGAGGAATTGGTGAGGCGCGCGGCAAAGCTGGGCGTCACCGTGTTCTCCGGCAAGCTCTCATTCGCCCAGTCACCGTCGACAAACTTTCTCCGCCTCGCCTTCAGCTACAGCAAGCCGGAGCAGATTGCGGCCGGCGTCGAGCGGCTGGGCAATGCGTATGCCGAGCTAATGGCCGAGATCACAAGTGGACCCATCCGAGCCGACGACGTTGTCAGCAAGGTGGCCTAGTCCCCGACGGGCCCGTTCGCGGGCGTGCAACTCGTGACAGGCGAGACAGCGATACAGGAAGGATGATCACAAACATGCTGAGCCTTATCGATCTCGGCAGCGACACGGCAACCAAACCTACGCGCGAGATGATCGCGTTCATGATGGGCTGCGCTGTCGGCGACGATCAAAAGCAAGAAGATCCGACCGTCAATGCGCTTCAAGATCAGGTCGCGGACCTCTTGGGCAAGGAAGCCTCGATCTTCCTGCCGTCGGCAACCATGGCGAATGAGATCGCACTCAAGGTTCATACCCGCCATGGCGACGAGGTTATTCTGGACGCTTCGTCACACTATGTGACTTCAGAGGCCGGTGGGCCGGCATTTCTTTCCGGCGTCATGCTTCACGGAGTGGTGGGCGCCCGCGGCATCTTTACGGGCGATCAAGTCGAAGCCGGCATCCGGAGAGACGACCTGCATTGCCCTCGCACCAGCCTCGTTTGCGTCGAGCAAACGACGAATCGCGGTGGGGGCGCCGTCTGGTCTCTCGATCAGCTCAAATCCGTTGCCGAGACTGCGCACAGGCTTGGGCTGGCCACACACATGGATGGCTCTCGGCTCATAAACGCGATGGTTGCATCCGGACAATCGGCGGCAGCCCATGCGAACGGATATGATTCAGTGACGCTCTGTCTCACCAAAGGGCTCGGCTGCCCGATCGGAGCCCTATTGGCGGGCAACCGGCCACTCATCAAGGAAGCTCGGCGTTACAAGCATCTGTTCGGCGGCGCTATGCGCCAGGCCGGTATCGTCGCCGGCGCTGGGCTTTATGCGCTGCGCCACAACGTCAATCGGCTGGCCGATGACCATGCCAATGCGAAGCTGCTTGCCACGCTGTTGTCTGATATTCCGGGGATACGCGTAAATCCGGACGACATCCGGACGAACATCGTCTTCTTCGATGTAGGCGATGCGGGGCTGACAGCCCAGCAACTGGTCGAGCGGTTGCGCCAGTTCGGTGTACGGATGGGTGCGTGGCCGAATGAGACGCTCGTCCGCGCGGTAACGCATCTTGACGTGACATCGAAGCAGATCGAGATCGCCGCGAGCCGAATTCGTGAGATCGTTACCGCGGCTACGCGGGACATCCGGGTTGCATCCGAAACAATTCACGCGGGCGAGCACCGAGCCTCGGCGCGCCAACGGCGATCCTTCTAGCCGTAGTTGAGCACCACTAGGAGTCTGGGCAATGCGAGCAAAGTTTCTCGATTGCGGTTCTCCGCAATACAAGCTGTGGCAGGACGCAAATAGGGATTTCGGCGTTTCTGTGGACGTAAACACAGGCGCATTCGATCCTGCCGACATTCCTAGGATGTTGGAAGGGTACGACGTGTGTATCGACGACCACACGCGTTTCACGCTTGAAATCCTCGCGCAGTGCCGCTCGATCAGGCATTTTGTCTACTTCGGAACGGGGGCAGCCAGCATCCTCGACCTTGCCCAAGCAAAACGCCAAGGCATCGAGGTTCATACGATCAGGAACTACGGTGACACCACCGTGGCCGAGTTGACAGTCGGCTTGATCCTTGCCGCAGCTCGGCAGATCGCGCAGCAGCACGAGGTGATGCGACAGGGCGGATGGAAAAAGCTCCAAGGCATCGAATTGCGACGTAAGCGCATTGGAATTGTCGGCTTTGGCGGCATAGGGCGGGAGGTGGCGAGAATCTGCGCAGGCATCGGGCTTGAGGTCGTCGTCTGGAACCGCTCTCCCCTTTCCGAGCCCGGCGTGCGAACCGTAGCACTCGATGAACTGCTTAGGACATCCGACGTCATCAGCCTTCACCTCGCATTGAACGACGAGACGCGCCTGTTTCTGAACCGGGATCGTCTTTCCTCTATGAAGACAGGGGCGCTACTGGTCAATACGGCCTGCGGCGCGCTCATCGACGAAGTTGCTCTGGTCGATGCCCTTCATGCGGGCTCGCTGGGTCATGCGGCTCTTGACGTCTTCCAGACCGAGCCGTTGCCCGAGAGTCATCCCCTCCGTACCGCTCCAAACGTCACGCTCACTGCGCATTGTGGGTTCTGGACCGAAACGTCGACGATCAACCAGGTCCGACTGGTTCTTGAGATAGTTAAGGAACTCCTCGCCGAAAGCGCGGCTGCTGATTAGGTAACAGTCTAGCGGATCTTTAGGCACTGCGCCGGGACCCGGCAGTTCATGACCCTGCACGTCACCGTCCTGGGAGCCGGCGTTGTTGGCGTCTGCACGGCGCTCGCGTTGCGCCATACCGGCTTTGAGGTCAGCCTGATCGATCCAGGCGAGCCAGGGGGAGAGCAGGCCGCGAGCTTTGGCAATGCGGGCTGGTTAAGCCCGGCTTCGGTCGTGCCGATCTCGATGCCGGGGCTCTGGCGGAAGGTGCCGCGGATACTTTTGGATCCGCACGGGCCTCTTACTATCCGTTGGACATCGCTCCCCCGCCTCCTCCCGTGGCTCCTAAGGTTTCTCTATGCCGGGGCCACTGTGCGTCGGGTCGAGGCGACGGCCCGGGCGCTGCGGCCACTGCTGGAGCCAGCGGCAGGCTTGCATGCTGAGCTGGCCGCCGCAGCGGACGTACCCAACATGATCCGACGCTGGGGTCTTCTTTATATCTACCCGACACGTCGAGACTATGAGAATGACGCGTTGGCCTGGCGCTTGCGCCGACAAAATGGTTTGACCTGGACGGAGCTGGACAAGGCCGCTCTCCACCAAAAACTACCTTCCCTGGTGGATCGATACGGCTTCGGGGCGTTCGTTCAGGCTGGCGCCCATTGCACGGATCCCGGTGGTTATGTAGCGGCTCTTGCCAGGCATGCTGTGGCTCTCGGCGTTCGCCGCATCCGAGCGCGCGCGACCGGCTTCCAAATTGAGGCTACCCGCCTCAGGGCGGTGGCGACGGAAGACGCCCCGATCGTCTGTGATCGGGCGGTCGTTTCCGCGGGTATTTGGTCTCAAACACTCGCTCGTGCAGCCGGAGATTCCATACCGTTGGTGAGCGAGCGCGGCTATCACGTCGTCATTTCCGACCCAGAGGCGATACCCGATATTCCGGTGCAGCCAAGCGACACGAAGATGGGAAACACCGCCATGGTTCATGGCCTCCGCGCCGCGGGCCAGGTTGAGTTTTCCAGTCCCGATGCGCTGCCGAACTGGCATCGCGCGCGCGTTCTGTTAGACCACGTGCTTACGACCTACAAGGGCCTCCCGAGCGTGGTTCCAGAGGCCAGAATTTCCCGGTGGATGGGCCACCGCCCTTCAACTCCGGACGGCCTGCCGGTGATTGGCGAGGCGTCTAAGAGCAGTGACATCGTACATGCTTTCGGTCACGGCCATGTCGGCCTAGCAAGCGCACCTGTCACTGCGAGTCTTGTTGCCGCAATGATTAGAGGGGCGACACCGGAGACGAAACTCACTCCGTATTCGGCCCAACGATTTAGAGGTTGGTGGCCTCGACCGGCGGCGTCTTTGCGTACCTATTAACTTCGAGTATCGCTATGGACAAAGGAATTGGCATTGCCGGCATTACCGGACGAATGGGCTCCTTGCTTACTGAGGAGGTTGCTGCTGCTGGTCTGCTGCTAGCGGGCGGAATTAACCGCGGCGGCGCCTCGCGCTCTGGCGATACCCACTTGTTCGTCAATATCGCAGCCCTTGCCGACGCGTCGGATGTGGTGATCGATTTCACGCATGCCAGCGTTGTAGATGCACACGCTAAGGCGCTTTCTACCGCAGGGACTGCCTGGGTTCTTGGCACTACAGGCTTAACAGCAGCGGAGGAAAGCGTCGTCTCCGACGCCGCAAAGTGCATCGCCGTGGTCTACGCTCCCAATTTCACTCCCGGCGTCAACCTCGTGCTGGCTCTAGCCGAACAGATGTCCGCCGCACTTCCCGCTGAAAAGTACGATGCTGAGATCGTGGAATTGCATCACCGCCAGAAGGTTGACGCTCCCTCCGGTACGGCAATTGGAATCGGCCAGGCGGTGGCACGCGGGCGTGGAGTTGATCTGGAAGACGTCATGGAGTGCGGGCGGAAAGGTCAATTCGGCGCTCGCGCACCGGGAGCCATTGGGTTTGCCGCCCTGCGCGGCGGTCAAGTCGTCGGCGAGCACACGCTCCTATTCGCCTCCGCCACGGAGCACATTGCCATTACCCACCGTGCGTTCGACCGACGCGCTTTCGCTGCCGGCGCCGTACACGCTGCCGTGTGGATCGAAACACGGCCTCCCGGCTTGTATTCCATGATGGATGTCTTGGGCATACGGTGATCGACGAAGGTCCCCTGGCACTTTTCGGACCTCGCGCGATGTCCGACTTGAGTCCCTGATGCGCACCAAAGCGGAAGTCTGCCAACGCCTACGGATTCATGAGTTCATGCCCCAGTGTGATGATTCCGAAGTTCGTCCACGAACTTCGGGATCTGAATCACCCTCGATTCAATAGATGAGCGGGACACTAGAGCGGAATCCGTTCAGCTGGAATCACTTTTTCTTCGTCATTGCCGGGCTTGACCCGGCAATCCATCGTGCGATCGCAAGATGGACCCACGGATCAAGTCCGTGGGTGACGATAAGAGGATGGTTCCACCTAACCGGAACGCGCTCTAGGGACTGACGGCGGCGAGCAAGCGCTGCAGCGGGCTCGCTATCATTCGCCGATGATCCGGGCGCGAAAGAACCGCGTGAGGAGCCACAGAATGATCACTCCACCGATAGCCGCCGCCCAAACGTACCAGGGCGCCTCGAGGAGCTCCTGACCGAGGACGACGCTCGCGACGGTGATAGGCAGGATTCCCAACCCGGTGGTCCATAGGAAACGCCACCAGCCCAACCCGGTCACCCCGGCGGCGTAATTGATCAGGTTGAAAGAGATCACCGGGACAAGCCTGATCATCAGCAGGTACGCGGGCCGGCTCTGCCACTGTTCGATGCGACGTTGGAAACCAGCCGATGCCAACCGGCGAAGCGTTGGACGGCCGAGCGATCGAGCGATGCCGAAGGAGAGCGCCGCGCCGAGCATGGCGCCCGTCCAGGTAATCGCCGTACCCCATAGCCAACCGAAGAGGGTGCCGTTGGCGGCCGCAATCAGCTCGGCTGGAAGCGGCAGGACCGGATGCAGCACCATCAACGTGATCGAGCCGAGCGCCGCCCAGGTGCCCCAGGACTCGGCGAAACGGCGGAAATCCTCTGTGGTCCTGAGCGACAGCAGCTGCCTGACAGCGGCTGGGGTACCCGCCCCGCCGATGTCGATGGCGACGGCCAACGCAACGAATAGCAGGAGAATGCTGACGAGAACCGCGAACCGGGAGAATCGATTCATCTCTCGCCAATGTCCAACGACGATCCCCATGCCAGTCAGCCCGAAGATGCGCATCCCCGCTCATCGTTGAGCGTGAGATGTGCTCGCTCCACTGCCGGCCGGGACATGCATGGGCAACGACACGTCGGCAGGCCGCAACAGTGAAGCAAGGGCCGAGCCGCTCCCACACGCCAGTCGAGGACTGACTGCTCTTTGACAGGCTGCGTCTGCCGTCGGCGGACGTCAGGGTCGCACCAAGTACTTACGGCGACCCAGCGGACATTCCCTGCAGTTGCCGAAGCGGATTAAGCGGCGCGAGCGGGATGAGCTCGAATCTCATCAGGTGCGCCTGGTCGAGCGGCAGCTTTTCGAGCATGTCGTGCGCAGCAGCCGGGTCGGTTACGTTCAGGATGAACGCAACGCCGTTGCGTCCTTGAAGCGAAAACCATTGATCTATCTTGCCGTCCAGATAGAGCTTCACCGTTTCGCGGACTTCGGTCGGCAGGATTGACCGCACGGCCGCGGGATCGACTCCGGGGTTGATGGTTCCGATCGCCAGGATGCGGGTCGTAGGCGTCGGCGGATTCTCTGGCTGGGCCAAGCTAGGTCCAGAGAGAGATAGGCTCGCAAGCGTCGCCGCGATGGCGATGGCTAGGTTCAATTTCATATTCGTCCTCCTTCAAACGTCATTTGCTGCCTGTTGCGCCTTTGCACCTGGCCGCTTGGTGCAGGTGGTCCTTCGCGGCGTGTGCTGAACGATGGCGAGCATCGGCGTTCTCTTTCGAAAGAGATCAGAAATACCGGGCGAGCCTGAACAGCACGCTTGCCGCCCGCGGAAGGCTGCCGAAATCCGAACGCGCGCGGCCAAGATCGGCGGTCGCCAAAGCCCCGATCGTCCACGCGTTGGAGAGGTGATAGTTGGCCGTCACCTGCACGAGACTCGAGCCGTCGTAGAGATCGGCATTGATGAAGCCGGTAAGCTCAAGATGGGGAACGAATGCGTCGACCCAATCGGCGCGCAGAAAGAGCGAATGCTCGCTGAGCGGGTCCTGCTGCTCGGCCGCGTAGGAGCGGATGTACCAGAGCTGCTTCGCGATCGCCGCTGATGCGGTTCGAGCCGAGCCGACGCGAAACCAATTGTTCCAGTCTCGCCGCGAGAACCCGGCCTGGTTGAGGTGATATTCGAGATTGAACGTGATCTTCGACTCGGTCGTGTACGAGCCGCCGACCGAGAGCTGGTTCTGGAAATGAAGGCTTGAATCCTCCGGCAGCGGGCTCGACGCGTTCGGCGGCAGGGTTCCCGTCCGGCGGCCGTAGCGTAGCGCCTCATCGATCAGACTCGAGCGGCGTCCGCCCGCCCACTCGGCATAGGCGACCGTCTTCTGGCCGATACTCTCGGTGATGTTGGCGCCAAGGGAGGTGCGATTGCTTTCGTGATAAACGAGGAGCTCGGGCGCGAAATCGTCGGCGAGATCGGCGCTGCCCTTGAGCAGAAATCGGTCATGCGCGTTGGTGCGGTCGAGGGACGGATCGAAGCTCCGCAGGTTGGTGTTGTTGTAGACCGGTGTCGGGTCGTAGAGCTTTGGCGCAACTGCCACCGTCAGCGTTCCGCCCTGCCAGACGCGTTCGCCGAGACCCATCACCGTCCCGAGCCGGTCCTCCCGGAGCACAGTCGGATCGACCGATAGCGGGTCGACGACGGCGCGCGTCATGAAAAAGTCGGTCGGGTTGAACCCGACCGCCACCCCGCTCTTGAGATTGATCCGACCCGCGTCGAGATAGGTGCGGTCGAGCGCTTCCCAGCTCAGATAGCCTTCGCGGAAGTCGTTGATCGCGTTCTCGTGACTCGGGACATCGAGGGTGTCCTGGGCGCGCAGGTTGAAGCGATCGCTGAGCGTGAAATTCAGCCGGTCATCAAGCGACCACTGCTTCCGCGCATCGACGAACAGGTGCTCCTGCCACGCGGCCGGCTTGGGTGGCGGAGACGGCACGAGGAGGCCGCCATGCCGCGCCGCCGCCGTAAACGCGTCTTCGAGATAGATGCGCTGGTTGGCCGCGCCGGCGGGCGTCGCTGGGGCTGGGCCGTGCGGCTTTGTCGCCGCATCGGGGATCAGATCAAGGTCGCTGTTCTCGTCGGCAAGCGCCGCCGCGTCCGCCAAGGCAAGGCCGAGAAGTACGAGGCACATGCGCGCAATCATTCTGGCTGCAACCGCGGCAGATAGTCGCGCTGGAACCACGCGTCCGGGATGTTCTGCGCGTGGAAATCGCCGAATTTGAATGTCGTGACCAGCGAGGTGTCGACCGCGTCGATGATGATGGCCTCGGTCGGCCGGATGCGGCCGAGCTGCTCTTCGAAACCGCGGTAGTAAAGGATCTTCAGGAGCCGGCCGCTGTCCGAATAGAACTTGGCCTTAACCGGGTAGTGGGTCCCGTGCTCGACCCAATATTCGACGCGGTTGTAGACCGCCTGGTCGTTGGCCGCCTTCATGTCGAGATGCCAGCACTGCCGGTCCTTGCGGCCGGCGTCCTGGATCGTCTCATCGCCGAGCAAGGTGCCGCTGTAATCGATCGCCAGGTTGACCGTCAGGACGTCGCCGATCGCGGCCTGGCCGATCAGCCGCTGCTGCGGCGAGATGCGCACGCTCGCCTTGGAATTGGGGTCGTAGAACCACAGCACGCGGCCGTCGAGCAGCACCATCTTGCCCTGGTCGCGCGGCGGTTCTGCGTAGCGGATCAGGTTGCGAAACTGATGGGTGGCAGGGTCCTCTTTCGCATAGACGACGAGCACGTTCTGGTCGCGCGGCTTGCCGGCGATGAACTCGGTCAGGGTATTGGTCGACCGAAACGGCTCGCCCGGGTTCCGCACCTTGTCCGAGGCGGCGACGATCTCCTGCGCCGTCTCGGCCCGGGCGGCGTTGTTTGTCGCAACGAGCGCCAGGAAGATAACGGCCATAGCCCGCATCGTGATTACCTTAGACATGACGCAGCGCATCCACGACCGGCAGCCGCCCCGCGCGATTGGCGGGAATGAGGGCGGCGAGCGTCGCGATCAGCACGAGGCCGAGCCACGCCCCGATGGCGAGGCCAGGCCGGCCGAGAACGTAGAGATAAAGCGGCGACGGGTTGGCATTGCCGGGCGGCACCCAGGTGAGACCGGCGCCGTTCACCAGCGCCGCGATGACGATGGCGAGGATGGTGCCCGCCGTGGCGCCGACGGCGCCGATCAGGGCCCCCTCGAGGATGAACTGTCGGCGGATGCCGGCGCGGCGCGCACCCATGGCGCGGGTCGTGCCGATCTCGTTGGTCCGCTCCATGACGTTCATGGTCATGGTGTTGACCACCGCGAACAGCACGATCACGCCCATGACCAGTGCGATGAACAGGAAAATTACGCTGAACAGCTGCACGACCTGGCCGTAGAACGGCGTCAATTCACCGAAATCGCGAACGTCGAGATCGAGGTGCTGCTCGTGAAAGAGCGACACCAGCCGCGCCCGCGCCGCTTGCAGGTCCTGGCTGCGGTGCAGCTGAAGCACGATCCCCGTGACCTTGTGCTCGCCGCGGCCGTAGACGAGCTGCTGGGCCAGCGCCAGATGCATCGCGATGTAGTTGTCGTCGAGCTCCTTGACCCCCTGCGGCTCTGCGCCACTCACCGAGAGGCTCACGACATTGGGTGCGCCGCCGGCTGTGGCGGCGAGAAGCTGTAGTTGCGGCGCGCCGGACGCAGCAACAGTGCCCGCCTCGCGCTGCGCCAGGCTGGCGATGTCCTGATCGACAGCGGACGCAACCTTAGTGGCCGGCCGCTCCGCGTCCGGCAGAGACGGACAATTGAGGAGCGCGAGGCGCGCGCACAGGCCGAGTATGCGGGCGAGGCCGAAGCCCATCAGCCCGCGCGTCTCATCGCCGTCGGAAAGCCGCGGATCTGGTAGCCGCACGGCGTCGATCTTTAACTGATCCCATTGGCGCATCCGGTCGCGGTCCGAGGGGATCAACCCAACGCCCAGGAACGTCTTCGACGCATCGACCTCCTCGGAGAAATTACCGGCGATGCCGACCAGCGATTGGGTCGGCGTGAGGACGTTGATCATCGGCTTGAGGACCGGATCGTCGGCGATGAGGTCCATCAGATGCTTGTAATTGTCGATCCCGTAGGCCGTCGGGTTTCCAGCGCCGAACAGGAAATAGCCGTTGCGGAAGACGGTCAGATGGCCGATCCGCTGCACATTGTTGGTCTCAAGGCCGGCGAAGATATATGTCGTGAAGCCGCCGAAGAGCAGCATCGCAAGCGCACCCGCCGCGACAGCCGAGCCGGTCATCGCGGACCGCCGCCGGTTGCGCAGGATGTTGCGGAACGCGATCTTGAACAGAAGGCTCATTGCACCGCTCCCGCCTTGTGATCGACCAGCCGACCGTCGCGGATCACGAAGGTCTCGTCCGCGTGCGACATCAGGTGCGGGTCGTGGGTCGAGAACACGAACGTCGTGGCGAACTCGCCCTGCACCCGGTGCATCAGGTCGATGATCGCAGCCCCGGTTTCCGTGTCGAGATTGGCGGTCGGCTCATCGGCGAGAACCAGCGTGGGCTCCTTGACCAGCGCTCGTGCGATCGCCACCCGCTGCTTCTGGCCGCCGCTCAGCTCGTTGGGGCGCTGTCGGCTTTGGTTCTCCAATCCCACCGCCTCCAGCATGTCGAGCACGCGCTCGCGGCGTTTCGCCGCCGGCAGGCCGATCAGGAGAAGCGGGTATTCGACGTTCTCGTACGCGGACAGGACCGGAACGAGGCTGAAGTTCTGGAACACGAAGCCGACGTGCCGGGCGCGGAAATCGGCCAGCGCGTTGTCCTTGAGCTCACCGATGCGCTGGCCGCACACCTCGACCGTCCCCGTGCTCGGCGCATCGATGCACCCCACGAGGTTGAGCAAGGTCGTCTTGCCGCTGCCCGACGGCCCGACGACCATCGAGAAGCTGCGTAGCGGGATGTCGCCGCTGATGCCCCGCAAGGCCGCCACCTCCACCGTGCCGGTGCGGTAGGTCTTGGTGACCTCGGTCAGCCTCACCGCGATCGCGCGATCCTGGCCTGTCATGGGTATGATCTCCTCCGTCGCCACGCCGGGGCTCCCAAGCGACCTCGCCGCGGACATTCGCTCTCCACTCAGGTGTTGGTTGACGTGGTCTCGAATACTGCGGTTACGATTCCGATCCGTCCTTCCATGAGATTTCTTCCCAAATTGGCGGCAAGCTCAGCGAAGTCCGGCCCCATCACCACGCCGAGATTTGGTGAGGGCGGTGGCCCCGACGCGCGCAGCATGGAGATCCAGGACTTGGCGGCCTCGGTGTCGTCCTGCCATGCCAGCGCGCGGAAGTCGGCGGATTCAATCGCCTCGCGCGTGGCGGCCGCAGTCAAGAGAAAGCTCGTTGCCGGCGTTCGCGCCCAGGGAACGGGGTAGTGGGGCTCGCCGCCTTGTGACACGACGTCAAAGGTCGCAAACCTGCCGCCTGGCTTGAGCACGCGCCGGATCTCGCGGTAGAGCCGCGCCCGGTCCGAGATGTTCATCGACACGTGCTGTAAAAACACGACGTCGAAGCGGCCGTCCACAAAGGGCAGCTCGAGCGCGCTGGCGGCCCGGAACGAGACCTGCCCACTCTGCCCAGTGCGCTCAGTCAGATAACGCGCAGCCTCCACGAATGACTCGCTGAGGTCGACGCCGGTAACCTCGCAGCCATAGGTCTGAGCCAGGTATCGCGCCGGCCCGCCCAGGCCGGAGCCGAGATCGAGAACCGCCATGTCGGCGCTGATCCCGACAGTCTTGGCAAGCTCGATCGTCGCAGCGAGTCCGCGAGTGTGAAACTGGTCAAGCGCACCCAGCTGCTGGGGTGTGAGCCGCCGATCGTGCGGTCCAAGGGCCGTGAGCGCCGTCTTCAGCCGCTCGATGAGGCCGGTCTGGTGATAGTGGTCGCGCACGCCATCAAGCACATCGGTCATAACGCGGTTCCTCTGATGCTCCCGGTTGATGGCGCAGATGCTGAGCGTCGACATCCCGCGTCACTCTCGATTTGCACGGCAGATGTACGACCGCTTCGCATGACGGACTATTCGCGATATTGTTGACAGGCCATGAAGCGGAACTTCACAATCCGGCAAGGTGCACTCGACGGCGTCGAGACGTTTCTTGCGGTGGCGAAGCACCGCAACTTCCGCCGTGCGGCCGCGGCTCTCGGGGTCACGCCGTCGGCCGTCAGCCAGGCAGTTCGGGCGCTCGAAGCGCGGGTTGGCGCGACGCTCTTCGCGCGCACCACTCGTAGCGTCGGCCTGACCGAGGCCGGCCAGCGCTTCCTTGAGCGCGCCCGGCCAGCCTTTGACGAGCTCGTCGCCGCCGGCGAGTCGGCGCGCGATCTAGGACGGCGCCCCACCGGGCTGTTGCGCCTCTCCGTTCCCCGGGCGGTCGTCCCGTTGATCCTGGAGCCGATGCTCGCCTCGTTCTGCCAGGCTTACCCCGAGATCGAGCTGGAGATCGCCGCAAGCGACGAGATGGTGGACCTTGTGGCAGGCGGCTTCGATGCCGGTATCCGTCTCGGCCAGTTCATCGCGCCCGATATGGTCGTCGTACGGCTAACGCCGCCTTTCCCATTCATGGTCGTCGGTAGCCCCGACTATCTGCGCCAGCGGAAGCGGCCGCAACGCGTCGACGATCTCCGTGACCATGTTTGCCTGCGCTTGCGTCGCTCGAATGGATCGATCGCGCCCTGGCGCTTTATCGACGGCAACAATTCGGTCGAGGCAACAGTCTCCGGGTCGCTCATCGCACACGACTACCCCACGCTCCTCGGAGTGGCGATCCAAGGGCTGGGCCTTGCACAGGTGCCCGGTCCGCTCGCCAAGGAGCCAGTTGCTGACGGTCGATTGGAAGCACTCCTCAAGCCCTTTGCCGTCACGACGCCTGGGGTCTTTCTCTACTACCCGGGCAGACGCCAAGTCTTGCCGAAGCTGCGCGCCTTTATCGAGCACATGAAGAGCCGCTCGGACCGTATCGGCAAAACCAGCATTCGCAATAGACGCTCGTCGAGTTAGTTACTCTGCCGATTTATCGCCTCGGTCTGACCTGGAGTTCGCCTCTCAATGTCGGCTATGGCACTCTTCGGACCTCGGGCGATGTCCGACTTGAGTCCCTGATGCGCACCAAAGCGGAAGTCCGCCGACGCCTACGGATTCATGAGTTCACGCCCTCGTGTGATGAGTCCGAAGTTCGCCCACGAACTTCGGAATCCGAATCACCCTCGATTCAATAGATGAGCGGGACACTGGAGCGGAATCCGTTCGGCTGGAATCACTTTTTCTTCGTCATTGCCGGGCTTGACCCGGCAATCCATCGTGCGATCGCAAGATGGACCCACGGATCAAGTCCGTGGGTGACGATAAGAGGATGGTTCCACCTAACCGGAACGCGCTCTAGAGATGTGATGGAAGCCGATGCCGACGCGCGTGTCGTTCTGGAAGCGCCAGGCAAGCTCCGAGCCGGTGCGGAACTCGGTGCTGCTGCCCAGCTTCTTGGCGTTGCGGTCGCCGTTGCCGTAGACGCCGGCCACGGCGCTCGGCGTCAGCACGATCTGGGTCCCGAACCAGATCTCGATCGCGAGACCGCCATAGCCGTAGGCGGCGTTGTCGGTATCGAACATGCCGCCCGCCACCGGGCGGAACCACCACAAGAGCGGCCGCCCGCGATACTCCACATCGACGAGCCCCGCTTTGCGTTCCTTGAGGAAATCGAAGGCACCCGCATGGACGCTCAACAGCGCCGGCGTCTCCGCCGCCGCCGGCGCCGCCAACAGGAGCCCGAGGGCAAGCCCGCCCATTCTCGACCAAGCGACCAGCCGCATGTTTCTCCCCCCGCCCCGGCGCCTAGCTCTTGGGCTTCCAGCGTTGATATTCCGCCTTGGTCTCCGCGTCGGCCGGATAGAGGCCGAAGATCGGCCGTCCTTCCAGCACCTTCTCGGTGACGAAGTCCTCGAAGCGCTCCTGCTCGGCGGCGTCCGCTGCGACTTCGGACGCCAGATGCCGCGGCACCACCACGACACCCTCGCCATCGCCGACCAGCACATCGCCTGGAAAGACCGCGACATTCGCGCAGGCGATCGGCTGGTTGATATCCACCGCATGATGGTGGATGAGATTGGTCGGCGCCGACGGGCCCCGGCAGAAGACCGGAATGTCGAGCTCGGCGATGGTGGGCGTGTCGCGGAGGCCGCCGTCGCTCACCACGGCCGCGGCCCCGCGGCGCATCAGCCGCGTGATCAGGATGCTGCCGGCCGAAGCGGCGCGCATGTCGCCGCGGCAATCCATGACCAGCACGTGGCCGGGCGGTATGTCCTCGATTGCCTTGCGCTGCGGATGCTGGCGATCTTCGAATACGCCGAGATGGTCGAGATCCTCCCTGGCTGGGATGTAGCGCAAGGTGTAGGCCTCGCCGACGAAGCGGCAGGCCTTGGGATTGACCGGGCGGAGCCCCGTCAGAAAGGTGTTGCGCAAGCCGCGCTTGAAGAGCTGCGTGGTGAGAGTGGCCGAGCTCGACTTCAAGAACAGCCGCTTCGTCTCCTCGCTCAGCCGGACCGCAGTCGCCGTCTTGGCCGTCATGCGCGCTTCTCCTTGCGGTTGGCCGGCGCCAACAACGCGCGGAAGCGGTCGGTCGCCTTGATCAGTTGCTGGCGGATGCCGGGCTCCAGGGCGGAATGGCCGGCATCGGGCACGATATGGAATTCCGCTTCCGGCCAGAGGCGAACCAGCGCGTCGGCGCTGACCGGAGGGCACACCATGTCGTAGCGTCCCTGCACGATGCTTGCCGGCAGATGGCGGATGCGCCCGATCCCGGCGAGGAGCCCGGCGGGCGCCAGGAAGGCGCCATGGCTGAAATAATGCGCCTCGATGCGCGCCAGGCCGAGCGCATGGACGTCGTTCGTCGATTGCGCCAGCAGCTCCGGATTGGGCAAGAGCGTCGAGCAGGCGGCCTCGTAGCGCGCCCAGCTGCGGGCGGCGGGCAAATGCACGGCCGGATCGGGGTGGACGAGGCGACGGTGGTAGCCGGCCAGGAGATCGCCTCGTTCGGCTTCGGGCAAATGCCCGGCGAAGGCGGCCCAGGCTTCGGGAAAGACCGTGCGGATTCCCGTGAGGAACCAGTCGATCTCGCTTTGCCGGGCGAGGAAGATGCCGCGCAGCACGAAGCCGAGGCAGCGTTCGGGATGGCTCTGCCCGTAGGCGAGCGCCAGGGTCGAGCCCCAGGACCCACCGAACACCAGCCAGGAGGCGATGCCAAGGGAACGGCGCAGCGTCTCGATGTCGGCGACGAGATCGGGGGTGGTATTGTCGAGGAGCTCGCCCAGGGGCTGGGAGCGTCCCGAGCCCCTCTGGTCGAAGATGACGATGCGGTAGAATTCGGGATCGAAGAAGCGCCGGTGGGTGGGCGAGGCCCCGGCGCCGGGGCCGCCATGGAGGAAGATGACCGGCACGCCCCTGGGGTTGCCGCATTCCTCCCAATGCATCACGTGGCGCGAATCGAGGCGGAGCCGCCCGCTGTTAAATGGTTCGATTTCTGGATATAGCTCGGGCGGGGCCATGGAAAAGCGTGTCGGCTGGTACGGAGGGCGGATCATAGACGCCATGGGATTCCTTGGCAAAGCGGCTCGGCGTCCCGCAGCCGCGGAATCGGCGGGGCCCGGGCGGTCGCGCGCCCCCGCTTCCGGCGGCCGCTGGCCGCGCTTTCCGATTGCGGGCGTGCTGCTGGTGGGGATCGCCGGCCTGGTGCTGGTCGCGGTCGCCAGCGTCCTCACCATCGGGCTCACCACCAGCCGCCAGAACACCTACGATCTCCTCAGGAGCAATGCGGAGACCGCGGTCGGCTACATCGTCGGGCAGGTGCATCAGCACCTGGATGCGCCGCGCCAGCAGGCGGAGTTCCTGGCCCAGCTCGTCGCTTCCAGCGAGCTGTCGCTCGAGGACAAGCCGCGTCTCGCCGACACGCTTTACGCGGCGCTCGCCGGCACGCCGCAGGTGGCCGCGCTGGCGGTTCTCGACACCGCCGGCCAAGCGTTTCGCGTGACGCGCAGCGGTGCGGTTCTCATCGACGACTGGAGCGCCGATGCGCGCGTTCGCAATTGGCTCGAGCTGGCCGGGCGCACCAAGCAATCCTTTTGGGGCGAGCTGGTCCGCGAGGGACCGCGCGAGGGTGCATTCATCAATCTGCGGATGCCGCTGTGGCGGGGAGGCAATTACGTCGGCATCGTCGCCAGCGTCGTCTCGGTGGGCGAGCTCTCGCGCTATCTCTCCGGCCTGGCCACCGCCGGCAGCGGCGTGCCCTTCATTCTCCTCGGGCGCGACCAAGTTCTGGCACACCCCAATCTCGGCGCCCGTTCGCCGGAGCTGGCACCCGGCCGCTTGCTGCCGGAACTGGATGCGATCGGCGATCCGGTGATCGCCGCCATCTGGTCCTCCCGCGCGATCCCGGCCCTCGGGACCTCGGACCGGCCGGGAGCGCTCAATGCCCATGTCGTCCAGAACGTCGTCGGTGCCGACTACGTATTTCTCTATCGGCAGATCGGCGACTACGGCGACACGCCCTGGTACGTCGGCACCTATTTTGCCCTGGGCGAGGTCGACCGGGAGCTGGAGCGCCTGTGGAGGTCGGCGATCGCCGGCGCCGCCGTTCTGGTGCTTTCCATCCTGGCGGCACTCGCCATGGCGCGGTGGCTCGGTCGGCCGATTCGCATGCTGGCCAAGGCGGCCGAAAGCGTGCGCGACCTCGATTTCACCGCCAGCGGCCCGGCCGCCGCCAGCTCCATCCGCGAGCTCGACGATGCCGCCACCGCCTTCAATCAGATGCTGGCGGGTTTGCGTTGGTTCGAGACCTATGTGCCGCGCGCGCTGGTCACCCGTCTCATGCGCGAAAGCCAGGCGCCGGGTGCCGGCTCCGAAGAGCGCATGATGACGGTGCTGTTTACCGACATTACCGGCTTCACCACCATGGCCGAGCAGATGGGTGCCGCCGAGGTCGCCTCCCTCCTCAACCATCACTTCACCATGATCAACCGCTGCGTCGAGGCCGAGGAGGGGATCGTGGACAAGTATATCGGCGACAGCGTCATGTCGTTCTGGAACGCGCCCTCGGCGCAGCCCGACCACGCGCTCCGCGGCCTGAGAGCGGCGCGCGCCATCGCCCGGGCGGTCGACAGCGACAACCGGGTGCGCGAGGCCGACGGCCTGCAGCGCCTGCGCATGCGCATCGGCCTGCATAGCGGCCTTGCCGTCGTCGGCAATATCGGCTCGCCCGGCCGCATCAACTTCACCATCGTCGGCGACACGGTCAATGCCGCCGCTCGCATCGTCTCCCTCGGCCGGCAGGTCGAGGCCGAGGTGGCGGTCCTGGCCTCTTCCGATACGGTCGAGCAGGCCGGGCTGCCGGCACGGGAGCTGACCAGCCTCGGCCTGCGCAATCTGCGCGGCCGGTCAACGCCGATCGAGGTCTTCCAGGTGGCGCTCGAAGCCCCGCAATAGGGCCTTCAGGCGGCGCGGATCTGCCCGAGGAACCCTTCGACCTCGCTGCTGAGGCGATCGGCCTCCTTGGAGAGCGCGCCGGCCGCTCCCAGCACCTGGGCGGCCGAAGCGCCGGTTTCTCCGGCAGCCTTGGTGACGCCGGTGATATTCGCGGAGACTTCGTTGGTGCCGGCCGAGGCCTGCTGGACGTTGCGGGCGATCTCCTGGGTGGCGGCCCCTTGCTCGTGCACCGCCGAGGCGATCTGGGTGGCGATCTCGCTGATCTGGCTGATCGTGCCGGAAATGCCCTGGATCGCCTTCACCGCATCGCCGGTCGCGGTCTGAATGGCGTTGACCTGGGCGGCAATGTCGCCGGTGGCGCGCGCGGTCTGCGTCGCCAGGCTTTTCACCTCCGAAGCCACCACCGCGAAGCCCTTGCCAGCCTCGCCGGCCCGGGCCGCCTCGATGGTGGCGTTGAGGGCAAGCAAGCTGGTCTGCCCGGCGATGTCGTTGATCAGCCCGACGATCTCGCCGATCTTCTGCGCCGCCTCGGACAAGCCTTGCACCTGCGTGTTGGTGCGACCGACCTCGTCGACCGCTTGGCCGGCGATTTCCGTCGACTGACTGACTTGACGGCCGATCTCGGCGATCGAGCTCGACAGCTCCTCGGCCGCGCTCGCCACCGTCTGCACGTTGGTCGAGGCTTCCTCGGAGGCGGCCGCCACCGCCACGGCCTGCCGGCTCGTCTCCTCGGCAGTGCTCGACATCGACTGGGCCGAGGACTGCATCTGGCTCGCCGCCGTCGAGACGCCTTCCACCACGCCCTTGACGCTCGCCTCGAACCGGTCGGCAATCGCTTCGAGAGCGGCCTTCTTCTCGGCCTCGGCGCGGATTTTCATCGCTTCCTGCCCGGCCCGCAACTGCTCCGATTCCAGCATCTCGTCCTTGAACACCTGCACGGCGACGGCCATCTCGCCGATCTCGTCCTTGCGCTTGCGTCCGGGAATGTCGGTCGCCGTGTCGCCTCCCGACAGGCGGTTCATCGCCTGGGTCATGCGCGCGATCGGCCGCGCCAGGCCGAATGCCAGGAACAGCGCAACCGGCACGGCGACGGCCAGGACCGCCAAGGTCGCGCCGATCAGATAGTTGCGGGTTTTGCCGGCGATCGCCTCGAAGTCTGCGATGTTCTTGACCACCTCGACGACGGCGATCGGCGTGCCGGAGAAATCCCGGAGCTGCCCAAAATAGGCGGCGACGGCGTTCCCATCGACGGCGGCGCGCCGGATCACTGGAGCGCCGGCGAAGGCTGCGGCGTATTCCGCCGCGGTGCCGACGGTGCTGTTCGGCAGCGTGGAGATGATCGTCTTGAATTCTTTGCCGTCCGCCAGATGGACGGCGATGTCGATGCCGAAGCGCGCCTTGATCGCGTCGACGAAGGGCTTGCCGATGCTCATGCCGACGTCGTAGGCGCCGATCTGCTTGTCGGCTTGCATCAAGGGCACGGTGCCGAAGATGCTCATCGCCGTCAGGCCCGGCTCGATGCCCGAGCGCGGCTTGCCGTCCTCAAGCACGCCCACGACCATCTTGCGGCGCGCCTGGAGGTCGTCGCCGAAGGTGGCGGGACTGTGCACCCGGACCACGACCGTGGCCGGCGGCCGCGATAGGGTCATCAGGTCGTAGCCGAAGGCTTGGGCAATCGCCTTCTGGCCGCCGCCCAGCTCGGCGACCAGCCGGTCGCGATCGCTGGCGGCGAATGCGCCCGGCACCTCGGGCAACGAGGCGGCGAAGGTGGCCAGCGCCAGGACGGTCTTGCGCTCATAGTCCACTGCCGCGAGCACGCTCTGATATTGCGCGCGCATCTCGCGGTCGAGTGCCAGCCGGGTCAATTGCTCCTGCTGCGGCAGGAACAAAGCGGCGAGCCCGGCGCAAACCAGGACCACGATGAGGGCGATGATGGCGACGAGCCGTGTCCTGAGCGAGTGCAGCTTCAGCATGTCGGAAGCTCCCGTTGGCGCTCGTTGGGCTCGCAGACCGCGCGCGGCTGCAAGACGAGCGAGACTGGTGGGGCATATCCCGGAATGAGCATGGCCCTTCGCGGGCGAGCCTAACCCTCGGCCGGAACGGCTCGCACTATACGAAGGTTGGAGAGCGGCCGAGCGAGGCGAACCGGAAGAGGCCGAGGCCGCGGAATTCGCGCGCCTAGCCCTCGATGGTGGCGAGGAGCTTTCCGGCGCGATCGAAGCAGCCGGCGATGAGCGAGCCGCCGAAGCCGCAGCCGGCATCAAGCGTCGTGGTGAACCCGGCGGCAAGCACGCCCGGATGCTGGACGTCGTAGCCGCGCACGATCATGGAGAAGTCGCCATAGGGCTGGTCGATTTCCGCGAAGCGGCCGCTGCCCCACCAGAAGCTGTCGCTCTGCGTCGTCAGCGGCCGGGTCACATCGATCCCGGCATGAACGAACAAGAGCCTGCCATCCTCGGTGTAGGCCGCCCGGCGAAGCGCCGCCAGGAACGGGTCATGGCCGGGTGCCGCCTTGACGGCGGCGCGGAGCTGATTGGTCCAGCGGGTGATCGCAACCGCCCCCTCGCGCGCGGCGGCGAGGCCCCGCTCGCCGCTGCCGCCATAGGCCGAAAGCGTCGCCCCCACCCCATGGCCCAGCATCCAGCTCAAGACTTGCCGGGGGTCGGTGGCGAATTGCAGCTGCAGGAGCTTGTGCCACATCTCCTCCTGCGCGCCCCTGAGATAGGCGACCGCGCAGACCCGGGTCCAGCCGCGGGCAAGGTACCATCGCCGGAAGCGCACCAGCTCGTCCAGCGTCGCGCGGACGCCGGCTCCGTGGCCCAGATAGTTCCCGAGATAGACGACGCGATCCTTGGGCGCCAAAGCTTCGCCGAGCCGGCGGTGCAGCTCCTTCAGCCGCTCCGCTTCGCCGTGGATCGCGGCGATTGCCCAGACGCGCTCTGCTCCATGCAGGATCGCGAACTTGTCGCGATCGGCCACTGCCCTGCCTAAACCCCGCTCCCAGCCGGCCTAAGCCGCGCGCAGCATCTGCTCGAGGCGTTGCGCGGCGGTCTGCTCGTCGATCTTCTCGATCGCCGCAAACTCCCGCGCCAAGCGGTCGAGGGCCGCTTGGTAGATCTGGCGTTCGCTATAGGACTGGTCCGGCTGGCCGGCGTTGCGGTGAAGATCGCGCACCACCTCGGCGATCGAGTTGGGATCGCCGGAGTTGATCTTCGCCTCGTATTCCTGCGCGCGCCGGCTCCACATGGTGCGCCGGGCGCGGCTGCGGCCGCGCAGCTTCGTCAGCGCCGCCTGCATCTCCTTGCGGGTCGACAGCCGACGCAGCCCCGAGGTGTGCGCCTTCGGCACCGGGACGCGGAGCGTCATGCGGTCCTTCTCGAAATTGATCACGAACAGCTGCAGATCGTGACCGGCGATCTGCTGATTCTCCACCGCGATGATGCGCCCGACGCCATGAGTCGGATAGACGACGAAATCGCCGGTGGCGAAGCCGGCATTCTTGAGCGCCAGCGCCGGCGACTGTTTGACCACCACCTGGGCGTGGCCCGGCAGCTTCGGCGCCAGTGCCGGCTGGCCCGGCCGCATCCCGTGCATCGGCCCGTGCAGATGGGGCCTTGGCGGCCCCGAGAGGAGGTGCGGCCGCATCGGCATCGGCCGCTTGCCATGAGGCTGCGGCGGCCGCACCGTCTCCGGTCGCGCCAGCAAAGGCCGCTCCGGGCTCGCGATCGGCGCCGCTGCCGGCTTCACCGCCGGCACCGCCGCAATGGGCGCCTTGGCCGTCATCGGTTTAACCGGGGGTTTCACCGCGGGCTTCACCGGCTTTGCCGGGGCCGCCTGGGCGGTCTTGACGACCTTGAGCACGGGCTGGTCCTTCCCCGTCTTGGGGCGATTCGCCACCACCTTGCGGGGGGGCGCCTTGGGGGGGGCCTGCTTGGCCTTCGCCGCCTTCACCGGTGCCACGACGCGGGGCTTCGCCTTGGCGGCGGCCCTGGTCGGGCTCGGACGCTGGACCTTGCTTCGGTCATGCCGGCCGGTCGGCTTCGCCTGGCGAATCGCCGCCGCCCGTTTCTGGCCGGGTCGCTTGGCGACGGCACGGTGAGCCGGCTTTGCCGGCGTGCGGGCCGTCTTGACCGCAGCGCTGGTCTTGTGCGCCTTGCCGGCCGAAAGGCCGCGGCCGGCCTTGCCAGCAGCGGCCGCCTTCTTGCCGGACGCGGGCAGCCGACCCGCGGCCTTGGTCTTGGAATTGCTCTTGGACATAGTCGTTGCAGAACCCTTTGCCTTTGCAGCGCCTTCCACGAGAGGTCAAAATCCCACCCGGCGGCGCCATCTGCCAAACCGCCCTACCCCGAATTGCTCTGAAAGCGGGCGAGGAGGCCGCGACGGACCCAAGCCGGCCCAGGGCTCCTCGCATTGACCCGCAAAGCATTAATATAACACATATCTGGCTAAAATGGTAGGGGTGGAGCCGGCGTTGCCCGCATACCAGCCTACACAAATTCGTGCCCCAGGGCGGTTTCCCAAGGCCTGGGGGAGCTCCCCGGCGGTCTTACCGCCGGTAGGGGGAGAGCCCCTCGCGCGCCCTACCGCTTGGCCGGCTCGGCGTTGAAGAATTTCTCGAACTTGTCCTTGGTATCCTTGAAGCTGTCGGCATCCGCCGGGGCCTCGCCTTTGCGGGTAATGTTGGGCCACTCCTCGGCATATTGCCGGTTGAGGGCGACCCATTTCTCCATGTCGCCCACGGTGTCGGGGACAATAGCCTCGACTGGGCATTCCGGCTCGCACACCCCGCAATCGATGCACTCGTCGGGGTGGATCACCAGCATGTTCTCGCCTTCATAGAAGCAATCGACGGGACAGACCTCGACGCAGTCCATGTACTTGCATTTGATGCAGGCTTCGGTCACCACGTAGGTCATGCTCGTCTCCGCTTTGCGGCCGCGCCATTGTTCCCCAACAGAGCGTTGCGGCCGACCGGCACTCACATATATCAAGCCGCAACGACAGCGCAACAACTGGGCCTTGCGGCCGAATCGGACGCTCATGCGGTCCCGCTGACCGTCGCCGGCATCGCCCCCGCCAGAGCCCGTGCCGAGACGCCGGAAATGGCCGGCGTCTACGATTCGGCCGCCCGGCTGATCAGCGCCCGGCCGGCGGAGATCGCCGTCGTCGAGAACGCCACCAGGGCCTGGGACATGGCGTTCTATGCCATGCCGTTCAAGCCGGGCGAACGCATCCTCACCGGGCAGAACGAATATGTCAGCAACGACCTCGCCTATCTGCAGATCGCTGGGCGGACCGGAACGGTGGTGGAGGCGGTCGCGGGGCTTGGCCGCTAACCGGAGCCTTCCTCTCCCGATTTCAGCCGGTCGGTGGCGCGGCGCTCGGCCTTGGTCGGCCTGCCGGCGCCGGGCTCGCGGGCGCCCGAGGGCGTGGGTGCACTCGAACGCGGCGGCGCCGGCGACAAGTCGAGATAGAGAGTGCGGGCCTCCGCCGGCGGGCCGCGGCGCTCTCCCAGCGCCTTTACTTCGATGACCCGGATATGCGGGCCCAGAGGGAAGGTCAGCACGTCGCCGATGCGCACGATCTGGTGCGCCTTGGTGACGATGCGGCCGGAGAGCCTGACCCGTCCGGTCGAGCAGAGCTTGGCGGCAAGGCTGCGGCTCTTGCAGAACCGGGTGAACCACAGCCACTTGTCGAGGCGCAGCGTTCCCTGAGGATCCTCATCGCTCATCGCCGGCGCGCCAGCACCTCGAGCTTGGCAAAGGGGGAATCGCGCTTGGCGCCGGGGCGCCTGGCGAGGCGCCGATGCCGATGCTCGACCCGGAAGCTGACCCCGTCCTCGCCCACCCCGGCACGATAGCCAAGCGCCACCAGCACGGCCGCGATCTCCCCCGGCAGGCAGCCGGCCAAGCGGACGAGCTCGGCGGTGGCGGCGAAGGGGCCCTTGGCCGCCATGCGCTCCGCCTTGGCGGCAACCGCCTCGGCCCGGTCGACCCGGAGCACGAAGTTGCCGAGCGGCAGATGCCCGATCGCATGATAGTAGCCATCGGGCAGGATGGCGGCCCTCGGCCACATCGCCGGTTGCGGCTTCGGCAGAGAAGAGGGTGCAAGCCCGTTGCGCACACCCCAGAGAAGCGCCTTCAGCCTAAGAGCGCCGGGCTTGAACAGCGCCGCCAGGTAGATCGCATGCGCTCCCAGCCTGACGCCGAGGCGCGCCAGCTCCTTGCGCTCGCTCTTGGCAAGCGCGGCCACCTGCGGGGCGGCTTCGCTGCGCCGGATGCAGCCGAGACTCTCGGCCAGCATGAAGGCAAGCCCGCGGGCAGCACCGTTGAGCTCGGCGCGGGTCAATTCGAGGAGCGGAGCCAAGCGCCGGTCGAGCTCCCGATCGAGCCATGCCGAAAGCCGCTTGGCCATGCGTTCGCGGGACGCCAGGTGAACGAACTCGTTGGCCAGCGGCTCCACCGTGGGCGCCAGCGCGCTTCGGCCGGCAGCAAGCTTCGCCACCACCGCCCCTTGCCAACGGATGCGGCCGTTCTCATCGAGTGCCAAGTCCGCGTCCGGTGCGGCGATGAGGCGCTCGATGCGCCGTTGGATCTCCGCCGGCAGCACGCGCCGTGCGGCGGCCAGCAGATGGCGCGCCGACTCCGCCGAGGCCTCGCCGTCGGGCACGAAGTGGAAACCCTCGAGATGACCGACGGGATGGCCCTCGACCAGCACCTCGCCGTCGCTGCGGACAGAGGCCATCAGCTCCGCCGGGTCGCTGAGCGCCTTCACCAGCACGGCGGCCCGACGGTCGACGAAGCGCTGGGTCAAGCGATCGTGCAGCGCATCGGAGAGCTTGTCCTCGATCGCCCGCGTGCGCTCCTGCCAGTGCAGCGCCTCGGCCAGCCAGTCGGCGCGGTGGGCCACATAGCTCCAGGTGCGGATATGGGAGATGCGCTGGGTCAAGGTGTCGATGTCGCCATCCCCGCGGTCGAGACGATCGACCTGGCGAGCGACCCAATCGGCCGGCAGCCGCCCCTCGGGCTCAGAGAGATAGTGGAAGATCTGCGCCAGCAGCCTGGTATGCCCTTCGGCCATGGTGCGACGGAAATCCGGGACCTGGCAGACCTCCCACAAGAGCCGCACCCGATCGGGCGAACCGGCGCGAGCGATGACGGCCTCGTCGCGCGCCAGTGCCTGGAGGGCCAGCTGATCGTCGGCATCGCGCTTGCGGATGAGGAAGGAGAGCGAGGGCCGCTGCTCCAGGCTCTGGATGAGGGCGGCGACCGAGCGGAACGACAAGGCATCGTTGCGCCAGAGGAGATGGGTCACCGGATCGAAGCGGTGGTCCTCGATGCGCTCGACCAGCTCCTGCTCGAGCGGGCCCACCTCGGCGGTGGTGCCGAAGCTGCCGTCGCTCATGTGCCGGCCGGCGCGCCCGGCGATCTGCGCCAGCTCGGCCGCACCCAGTCGACGCTGGCCGCGTCCGTCGAACTTGGCGAGCCCGGCAAAGCTCACATGGTCCAGGTCCATGTTGAGGCCCATGCCGATGGCATCGGTCGCCACCAGATAGTCGACCTCGCCCGCCTGGTACATGCCGACCTGGGCGTTCCGTGCCCTTGGGCTCAAGGCCCCCATCACCACCGCGGTGCCGCCCCGCTGCCGGCGAACCACTTCGGCGATGGCGTAGACCTCGGCCGCCGAAAAGGCGACCACCGCCGCGCGGCGCGGCAGCCGGGTCAGCTTCTTCGGGCCGGCATAGGTCAAGGTCGAGAACCGCGGCCGCGCCACGAACTCGATCTCGGGAACCAGTCGACGAATGAGCGGCTTTGCCGTCTCGGCGCCGAGGAACATCGTCTCCTCGAGGCCGCGGGCCTCCAGGATGCGCTGGGTGAAGACATGGCCCCGCTCCCAGTCGGCGGCCAGCTGCACCTCATCGACGGCAAGGAACGCCACCGGCCGGTCGAGCGGCATCGATTCGGTGGTGCACACGAAATAGCGGGCACCCGGCGGGACGATCTTCTCCTCGCCGGTGATCAGCGCCACGTGGCGAGCACCCTTCAGGCGAACGATCTTCTCGTAGTTTTCCCGCGCCAAGAGCCGCAAGGGAAAGCCGATGCTGCCCGAACGGTGGCCGAGCATGCGCTCGATGGCGAGATAGGTCTTGCCGGTGTTGGTCGGGCCGAGTACGGCGGTGATGCGCGTGCGTCCGTCGCGAGCCACGGCTGGTCCTTGAACCACGAACCCCTCCAAGATCGTCTTTCGCCAAGGCGCTTGCAAGCGCCGCCGGAAATCGCGTTAAGAAGTCGGGACCGGGGAGCACGGGTCGGATGGAGCATGGATTGCGGATCGGGCGACTCGCCCCCCTGGCGCTCGTCTGGCTGTTGGCGTGGGCAAGCGGGCTCGCCGCCGCCGGAGCGGTCGGGATCGGCGAGCCCATGGGCCTGGAGGCCGATTCGGTCCTCGCCTCCTGGCACGCGCCCGGCGGCGGCTCGGCGCTTCTCGCCCATGGCCGGACCCGGGCGGAAGCGGCCGTGGGCGGATGGCAGCTCCTCTTGCCGCCGCTCGACTGGATCAGGGCCGGCCATGAACGGCTCACCCTCGCCGGGGCGAGCCTTGAGATCGTGCCGGTGGACGAGGAGCGGGCGCGGGTGCGCCTCACGCTCCCGGCGACCATGCCGCTGTTCGATCGCACCGGTCAGAGAAGCGGCCAAGTCACCCTCGGCCGCCAGCGCATCGAGGGACTCTGGGACCGGCGCTTGGGCGGCCTTAGCCGGCTGGACCTCAGGATCGATCAGATCCGCGGGCGCGGGCGGAACGGCCGGGAGAGCTTTCACCTCGCGACGATGAGCCTGGAGGCTCGCTTCGAGGAGGGTGCGGCCGGCGCTTGGAGCGGCAAATGGTCGGTGGAGCTGAGCGATCTCAGCCTGGGCGAGGGCGCCGAGCGGGTGCGGCTCGCCCTCATCAACCTCGCCGGAAGTGCCGGCAAAATGCGCCTCCTCGACTATGCCGCCGCCGCCCAGGCGATGGGCATCGATTGGCGCCGCGGTCCGCAAGGCAATCTCCGGGCAGCCTTCGCCCGGCAGCTGCCGGCGCTCATCGGTCCCGTCGACCTCAGCCTCTCCGTCCATGGGCTCGAGCTGGGCAGTGCCGGCCGAGAGCCCGCCTTTGCGCTCGACCACGCCAAGACGCGGCTCATGCTCGAGCCCGCCGGAGGCGAGCGCCTTTCCGGACATCTCGTGCATGAGCAGAGCGGATTTCTAAGCCCGCTCATGCCGAGCGAGCTCACGCCGGCACGCATCGATCTGGCGCTCGACATGACCGACGCGCTGGCTGCCGCCCTCGGCACGCTGTTTGCCGCCGGTCCGCTGGCCGCCTTGCAGGCGGCGGGTGCCCGCATCGTCCTCCCGCATGGACTGGCCGAGAACGCCAGCCTCGCCTTGACGCTGAAAGGTTCGGTGGCGTCCGCGGTGCCGGGTGCCCCCTATGTCGGCGCGATCGAGGCGAGCCTCGCGGGCCTGCCCGAGCTTCTCGATGGAGCAGCCAAGCGCCCGGCTGAGCCCGGCCGATCCAACCATGCGCTCATGCTGACGCTGGTCCGAGGCTTCGGCCAGCCGCGCCTGGGCGCCGACCGGCGGATCCTCTACGACTATCACCTCGAGCTCGACCCGGCCGGACGGCTCACCGTCAATGGTCACGACCTGACGGCGCTGAAGGCCTTGCTCACCCGGCCTTGAGCCCCGGACGGGTGGACCCGGGATGCTTTACCCGGAGCATTCCCCTTGCAGGCCGGGCCGGTTTCGCACATATGAGCGGCGTAGCAAAGACCTAGTACCGACTTTCGTAGAAAGTCGGTACAAATCGTTTTAGGCAAGTACCTGATTCACGTGCAAATTCGTGAGTCGACTGCGACTCACGAATTTGCGCGATCAGGTACTGGCGGAGGAGCGACAAGAAGATGTCCGAGGCACAGACCACCGAGACTCAGCCCCCCGAGAGTCGACCCGGGGAGAAGATGAGCTTCCAGGCCGAGGTGAGCCGGCTTCTCGATATCGTCGCGCATTCGCTCTACAGCGAAAAAGAGATCTTCCTGCGCGAGCTCATCTCCAACGCCTCGGATGCCTGCGATCGCCTGCGCTATGCCGCGATCACCCAGCCGGATCTCGCCGAGGGCGGCGGCGCGTACACGATCTCGCTTGGCCTCGACAAGGAGGCCCGCACGCTCACCGTCGCCGACAATGGCATCGGCATGAGCAAGGCGGAGATCGTCGACAATCTCGGCACCATCGCCCGCTCCGGCACCTCGGCGTTCCTGAACCAACTTTCCGGCGACGCGAAAAAGGACGTGGCGCTCATCGGCCAGTTCGGCGTCGGCTTCTATTCCGCCTTCATGGTCGCCGACAAGGTCGAGGTGCTGGCGCGCAAGGCGGGCGAGCGCGAGGCCTGGCTGTGGTCTTCCGACGGCAAGGGCGAATTCACCGTCACGGCGGCCGAGAAGAGCGGCCGCGGCACCGCCGTGGTGCTGCATCTCAAGGCCGAGGACGGCGAGTTCCTCGAGCCCATGCGCTTGCGCGAGATCGTCAAGCGCTACTCCGACCACATCCAGGTTCCCATCGAGCTCACCGAGGGTGGCAAGCCCGAGACCTTGAATGCCGCCTCGGCCCTGTGGAGCCGGCCGAAATCGGAGATCACCGAGCAGCAATACCGCGAATTCTACCGGCACGTCGCCCATGCCCTCGACCAGCCCTGGCTCACCATCCACCACAAGGCCGAGGGCACGATCGAATACACGAGCCTCTTGTACGTGCCGGAGTCGAAGCCTTTCGATCTGTTTCATCCCGACCGCCGGCACCGGGTGAAGCTCTATCTGAAGCGGGTCTACATCACGGACGACTGCAAGGAGCTGGTGCCGACCTGGCTCAGGTTCCTGCGCGGCGTCGTCGATACCCCGGATCTGGCGCTCAATGTCAGCCGCGAGATGCTGCAGAAGAGCCCGCTGATGGCCAAGATCCGGGGCGGCATCACCAAGCGGGTGCTGAGCGAGCTGCAGAAGCAGGCCGACGCCGATCAGGAATCCTACGGCAAGTTCTGGGAGAATTTCGGCGCGGTCTTGAAGGAAGGCCTCTATGAGGACCGCGGCGAGCACCGCGATGCCATCCTCAAGCTCTCCCGCTTCCACTCGACCAACGGGCCGGCGCTTGCCAGCCTAGCCCAGTACATCGCCCGCATGAAGGACGGACAGGACGCGATCTACACGATCAGCGGCGAGGAGCTGGATGCGCTCCGCGCCAGCCCGCAGCTCGAAGGCTTCGCCGCCAAGGGCGTGGAGGTGCTGCTGCTGACCGACCCGATCGACGAGTTCTGGGTATCGACGATCAACGACTATGAGGGCAAGCCGTTCAAGTCGGCGACGCGCGGCGGCGTCGATCTTGCCAAGATCAAGTCCGCCGACAAGCCGCTCGAGCCCGAGGCGGCGACGGACGACATCGGCGCGCTCTTGGCCATGTTCAAGCTGGCCTTGGGCGACAGCGTCAAGGACGTGCGCAAGACCGAGCGGCTGACCGACAGCGCGGTCTGCCTCGTTGCCGACGAGCACGATCTCGACATGCGGCTCGAACGCATGCTCAGGCAGCACAAGCAGCTCGAAGCCGGCTTCAAGCGCATCCTCGAGGTCAACCCCAAGCACAAGCTCGTGCGCAAGCTCGCCCAAATGGCGAGCCGGAAGGGTGCGGCCCCGGTGATCGAGGAGAGCGCCAAGCTGCTCTTGGATCAGGCGCGCATCGTCGAAGGCGAGCCGGTGCCCGATCCCAAGGCCTTCGCCAAGCGGCTGGCCGACATGCTGGAGCGCGGTCTGGTCGCTTGATGCTGCACTGGCGCAGGGACCCGTTGCAGTCATCGCATGCCCCCACCCCTGCCCTCCCCCAACAGGTTGGGGGAGGGGGAAAATAGGCCCTCTTACCCCCTCCCTCGCGCGTCAGCGCGGGGGAGGGTCGGGGTGGGGGCATTCGAACTTTGAAGCAGATACCGACCGCTATTCGGCTAAGGCGGGAAGGCTGGCGGCACCCAGGATCGGGCCTGGACCCGGAACCTGCAGGAGGGCCGCATAGGCGCTGCCCAGGGGCAGTTCGCCAACCGGAAGATCGAGACTGAGCGCGGCACCCGACCAGGTGGCCACGCGGCGGAAGCCGCGCACGATGTTGTATTCGACCAGGGTCTTGCCGGCGTTCTCGCCGCGCGGGACTTTGGTCTCGTGCTTGGGGTCGTAGCCCACCAGCCAGACCTCGCCCGGTCCGGAGCCGGCACCGATCTCGAGCTTGAGCGCGTCCGCCTCGCGCTTGAGCCTGACGGAGACGGTGGGACGAAGGGCGGCGGCGATGGAGCGGGCGACGGCACCGCGGTCGGAGCCCACCTCATGCACGGCCCCTTGGATCACCAGCTGCGGGGTGTAGATCACCCGCGCGCCCAGCGCGCCCCCGTAGTCCCGCTGCCGCTTGGTGGCGTCCGCCAGGGCATAGGGATCCTTCCAGCCGATATAGTCCCAATAATCCACATGGAAGGCGAGCGCGATTGCGTCCGGGCGCTTGGCGAGCTCGCCCAGATAGGCGTCGGCCGGCGGGCAGGAATCGCAGCCCTGGGAGGTGAAGAGCTCGAGCACCACCGGCGCCCGTGTCTCGGCCGCAGCGCTCATGAGGCCGAGGCCGACCAAGACCGGCGCCAGCGATAAGATGAGCCGTCTCGTCGTCATGGCCGCAACTTTACCACTGGCCGTCTCCGCCCGGCCTCACGATCGCGTGCTGCGCCCCACTTGCGTTTACCGCCCTGCCTCACGATCGCGTGGAGTGCCCCCACCCCAACCCTCCCCCACGCTGACGCGCGGGGGAGGGAGTAAGGGCGTCGCGCTCTCGGCTCCCTCCCTCGCGTCTTCGCGGGGGAGGGTTGGGGTGGGGGCACTCCTCGGCGTCCACTTGCGTTTGCGCGTGGTCTCAGCGAAGAGTTAGCTCAGCTATTCCACGCTCGATAAAACGGAGCTTGTCGCCATGCAAAGGTCGCTTCTCGTCCTCGCCTTCGCCAGTCTCGTCGTCGCTGCAAGCCCGGCTGAGGCCCAGCAGAAGAGCCCGCCCACCTGTGCTGCCATCGACTTCCGGCCGGTGGCCGACGGCATGTCCGATGGCGAGCAGGAGGCCGGCCTCTACAAGTCCCGCTTCGGCCGGATCGAGGTGCGCGGCATCGTCAAGGGCGGCAAGGCCGAGGACTATGCGATGGCCTTCAACGGCAAGAAGGCGGCCCCGCTCGCGAGCCTGCCCAAATCGGTCGAGAAGTGCTTGGCCGAGAAGAAGGTGCCGGTGCCGACGAGTGCTGCCCAGCAGGCCTGCGGCGGCTCGAAGCTGAAGGTGGTGATCGACAGCTCGGCCAGCCCGAAAATTGCCCTGCTCTACGGCTTGCAGGGCAGGAGCTGGCGCTTCTGCCACGCGGCTCAAGTCTAACTCCGGGCCGCCAGGACCGCGCCGCAATACGATCCGCTGCCGGCCGGCGCCGGCGCCGGAGAGGCCTAGCTCGATTCCAGGATGAAGCGCGGCCCCAAGCCCTGCACCGGCCTCGCATCCAAGGGAAACAGCTGGGCGAACTTGCCGATCTGCTCGCGCGAGGCCTGAATCGGCTCGCGGAAGACGATCCAGCTCACCCCCTCGGCACAGGGCGGGGTGGTGAGCGAGCCCGGATAGCGAAACAGGCCGCCGCTTCTCGGCAGCAACGGTCTCGGATCGATCGTCGTCGCCAGCTTCAGCTCCGGGCCCTCGGCCCGGGGCATCGCCTCCCAGATCGGCTGCAAGGCGGCATTCGCCGGGCCCGGCTCGATCATGACGCCGAGCACCGCCAGCCGTCCGGCAGCCGAGCGGTGCACGAAGTGGCATTCGAGGTCGAAGCGGCGTCCGCCGATGAGATGCTCGCTTGGATGATGGAAGTGGAACTGCAGGAGATCGTAGCGCTCGCCGGCGAGCCGCATCAGGTTTCCCGGCACGGCGTTGATCTGGACCGTATGGCCATTGTTGAGGATGGCGAGCGGCATCGGCCGCCACTCCACCTGGGGCGGCTGCAGCTCGGCGCGCACCGTGCCGGCGAGGTCGATCGGGCTCTGCTCCTTGCCGAGGCCACAGATTCGAAACTCCGGGTCGAGCTTGCCCCATTCCTCGGGGCCGGCTTCGCCCTCATAGCTCCAATGGGCGCTTGCCGCCCGAGCGCCCCGGCCGGTGCCAAGACAGAGCGGGCAAAGCGCCGCAGCGAGGCCACCCAGCAGATGGCGGCGGGTCAAGCGGGAAGTCATGGGCGTCCGTCCCCGTTCCGGGTGTTGTCGCAGCTTCAGGGCGCACTCTACCGCATTCGCCCGAGGAGGGAACCCGTGCTCGCCGGCGACACCGACGGCCTTGCCCAGCGCCGAACATCCGGCTAAGAGGCCGCTCCGTCCTCTTCGCCGAGGCGGATCTTTGGAAAAGGGAGGCCCGGTGAAAATCTGCGTTTACGGAGCGGGTGCCGTCGGCGGTTATGTCGCAGCCCAGCTCGCCCGGGCGGGCCATCGGGTCGCCGTCATCGCCCGGGGGCCGCATCTCGCCGCCCTGCAGCGGGGCGGCCTCACCTTGGAGATGGCTGGCGAACGGCATCGGATCGAGGTCGAGGCGGTCGACTCGCCGGAAGCGGCCGGTCCGCAAGACTTGGTCGTCCTCGCGGTGAAGGCGCCGGCGATCGCCGCCATCGCCGGACGCCTACGCCCGCTCCTCGGGCCCAAGACGCAGATCATGGCGGCGATGAACGGCATTCCCTGGTGGTTCTTCGCCGGCTTCGATGGGCCCTGGCGGGGCCGGGTCCTGGAGTCCGTCGACCCCGGCGGGACGATCGGCCGGGCGATCCCGCTGGAACGGCTGATCGGCGCCGTCATCTACATGGCAACCGACGTGCCGGAGCCGGGCCTCATCCGCCATTCCATAGGCGGCAGACTGGTCATCGGCGAGCCCAAGGGTGGTTCCTCGCCGCGCCTGGAAGAGCTGGGCAAGAGCCTTTCGGTTCCCGGCCTCGAGGTGAAAACGACCGCGCACGTCTGGACCGAGGTTTTCCTCAAGCTGGCCGGCAACGTCTCCTCCAACACCGTGAGTGCCCTCACCCACGGCACGGCGGCGGAGATGTACGATCACCCGGGCGTGCGCGAGGTGCTGCTGGCGGTCACCAGCGAAACCTATGCGGTGGCCGAGAGCCTCGGCATCACGCTCGGCATGTCGCCGGAAAAACGCATCGAGACCGGCGCCCGCCTCGGCGCCTTCAAGAGCTCGATGCTGCAGGACGTCGAGCAGGGTCGGCCGATGGAGGTGGAGGCGATCATGGGTGCGGTCAAGGAGATGGCACTCATGACCGGCGTCGCGACACCCACCCTCGATGTGGTGTTGGCGCTCTTGAGCCTCCGCGACCGGACCCTCAGGCGCGGCTAAGCCACTACTCCGCCGGCGCCGGGCCCGGCTGCGGGGTCCCGTGCGCCGGTGCTGCGTGCGCCGGCGCCTCGCCGCGGCGCTCGCCATGCTCGAGGCGGTTGATGAGATCGCTCACATGGCTCGACGGCTTGGTATAGCCGGCCAGCAGGCTATAGAAGACCGGCACCACGAACAGCGTCAGCAAGGTGGCGAACAACACGCCGAACACCACCACCACGCCGATCGCCTGCCGGCTCTCGGCGCCGGCACCGGTCGCATAGGCGAGCGGCAGGGCGCTGAAAGCGGTGGCGATCGAGGTCATGAGGATGGGCCTCAAGCGGATCACCGCGGCCTCGTGCACCGCCGCCGTCACCGCTTTGCCGCCGGCACGGAGCTGGTTCGAGAACTCGACGATCAAGATGCCGTTCTTCGCCACGATGCCGACCAGCATGATCATGCCAATCTGGCTGTAGACGTTGAGGGTCACGCCGGAGAACCAGATTCCGCCCAAGGCCCCGGTCACCGCCAAGGGGACGGTGAGCATGATGACCAAGGGATGGATCCAGCTCTCGAACTGCGCGGCCAGCACCAGGAACACCACGATCAGCGCCATGCCGAAGGTGAAATAGAGCGCCGAGGTCGATTCCCTGAACTCCCGGCTCTCGCCCTTGTAGGTGAGCCGCGCCTGGGGCGGCAGCTCGCTCGCCACCACCTGCTCGACGAAGCTCAAGGCCTCGCCGAGGCTGTAGCCCGGCGCGAGCGAAGAAAGAATGGTGACCGAGCGCAGGCGATCGACGCGGTTCAGCTCGGCGGCGTCCGCCACATCGCGGAGAGTCACCAGGCTGTTCAGCGGCACCAGCGTGCGCGTCGTCTGCGAGCGCACGAAGATGTTGGTCAGGTCGCGCGGCTGGGCGCGGTTCTCGGCCGAGGTCTGGACGATGACGTTGTACTCATCGCCGCGGTCGCTGAAGGTGGTGACGATGCGTCCGCCCAGCATGGTTTCCAAGGTACGGCCGAGCTCGTCAATGGCCACACCCTGATCGGCGGCGCGGGCGCGGTCGATGACCACGCGGAGCTGCGGCTTGGTTGGATCGTAGTCGGCGCTGATGTTCTGCAGGCCGGGATTCTGGCGCATGCGGTCCATCAAAGCATCGCGCCAGCCCACCAGCTCCTCGTAGCTGCTGCCGCCGAGCACCACCTGCACCGGCTGCTGGAAGAATTGACCCAGGCTCGGCTGGTTGATGGCGACCGCGCGCACGCCGGGCATGCCGTTCAGCTTGGCGAAGAGCCCGCGCACGATGTCCTGCTGCTTGCGGGTGCGCTCGCTCCACGGCTTGAGGCGCACGGTGATGAAGGCCTGCTTCACGTCGCCCGGGCGCCCGAAGGAAGGGGCGATGTTGGCGAAGACGCGGAGCGCGGTGCCGTCGTCCACCAGCGGCTTCAGGATCTTCTCGACCTCGATCACGTTGTCGCGGGTGTAGTTGATGCTGGAGCCTTCCGGCGCCACCACCTGGATCAGGAAGAAGCCGCGATCCTCGATCGGCGAGAACTCCTTCTGCAGCATGTTGAAGAGGCCGATCGCGCTCAAGCTGGTCGCCAGGCCGAGCGCCATGACGATGACCGGCGCCCTCAGCGCCGCACCCAGCAGGCGATGGTAGCCGGTGGTCATCCCTTGGAACACCGGCTCGGTCAATTTGTGCAACAAGCCTTCGGATTCGACTGGCGTCAGCATCTTCGAGCACAGCATCGGGGTGAGCGAGAGCGCGACCATGCCCGAGAACAGCACGCAGGCGGCGACCGAGATGCCGAACTCGCTGAACAGCCGTCCGATATTGCCCGGCAGGAAGGAGATGGGCACGAACACGGCGATCAGCACCAGCGTGGTCGAGACGACGGCAAAGCCGATCTGCTGGGCGCCGCGAACCGCCGCCAGCAGCGGCGGCATGCCCTCCTCGATGTGCCGGTGGATGTTCTCCAAGACGACGATGGCGTCGTCGACCACGAGCCCGATGGCCAGCACCAGGGCCAGCAGGGTCAGCACGTTCAAGGAATAGCCGTAGCCGGCGATCACCATCATGGCGCCGATGATGGCCACGGGAATGGAAATGGCCGGAATCAGCGTCGCCTTGAAGGAACGCAGGAACACGAAGATGACGCCGACGACCAGCGCCAGCGCGATGCCGAGCGCCAGGAACACCTCGTGGATCGACTGCGCGACAAAGAGCGAGGTGTCGAAGGAGATGTCGATCGAGACGCCGGGCGGCAGGGTCGGGCGCATGAGCTCGAACAGCGCCTTGACCTTGTCCGCGACCTCGAGGGTATTCGCGGTCGATTGCTTGACGATGCCGATGCCGACGGCGGAGCGGCCATTGTTGCGGATCTCGCCGCGGAGATCCTCGGCGGCGAGCTCGACCTTGGCGAGCTCGCCCAGCTTAACGGGGTAGCCCTGCTGCACCGCCACGATGACGTTGCGGAACTGGTCGGGGGTCTTGAGGCCGGTGTCGGTGCGCACGGTAAATTCGCGGTTCGAGGACTCGATGCGCCCGGCCGGCAGCTCGATATTTTGGCGCCGGAGCGAGTTCTCGACGTCCTGCACCGTCAGGCTGCGCGCCGCCAAGGACTGGCGATCGAGCCAGATGCGCATGGAATAGCGGCGCTCGCCGCCGATGCGCACCGCCGACACGCCGGCGATATTGGAGAGGCGGTCGACCAGGAAGCGCTTGGCGTAGTCGGTGAGCTCGAGGCCGACCAGGTTGTCGCTGGAGAGCGAGCCCCAGAGGATCGGCCGCGCGTCCGCCTCGACCTTGGCAATGACCGGCGGGTCGGCCTCGGTCGGCAGCTTGGAGAGCACGCGGCCGACCTTGTCGCGGATGTCGCTGGTCGCGGCTTCGATGTCGCGGTTGAGGAAAAACTCGACCGAGATCGAGGACGAGCCCTCGCGCGAGGAGGAGACGATGGTGCGCACGCCTTCGATGCCGCTGATCGAGTCCTCGAGGATCTGCGTCACCTTGACCTCGATGACGTTGGCCGAGGCGCCGCGATAGTTGGTGGTGACCGAGATGATCGGCGGATCGATGTTGGGGTATTCGCGCACCGACAGGCGCTGGAAGGCGAAGAGCCCGAAGATCACCACCACCAGGCTGATGACCGAGGCGAAGACCGGGCGGCGGATGGAGACGTCGGATAGGATCATCGGCGTTAGCCTCCCAGGCCCTCGACCGCCCTAACCGGAGTGCCGTCGCGGATCTTCTGAACGCCGGCGGTCACGACGGAATCGGTATTCTTGAGGCCGCCGACGATCTCGACGTCGCCCTGGCGCCGGAGCCCGATCTTGACCTCGGTCTTCACCGCCTTGCCATCGGCGACGACGTAGACGTATTGCCTGGTCCCCTCGGGCACCAAGCACTCCTCCGGCACGAGCATGGCGTTCTCGCGGCGCCCAAGGGTCAGCTGCACGGTCAAGAACATGCCGGGCTTGAGCGCGCCTTCGAGGTTGGGAATTTCGGCCCTGACCTCGGAAGAGCGGCTGACCGGATCGACGCGGCTGTCGACCACGGTCACCGTCCCTTTGAAGGGTTGTCCGGGATAGGCGCTGGCGGATGCCGCCACGGCGGAGCCGGGCTTCACCTTGGCGAGTGCCGTCTCCGGCACCGCGAAGCTGAGCTTGATCGTGTCGATGTCGTCGAGGGACGTGATCACCGTGCCCGGGCTGATGAGCGTGCCGACGCTGACGCGACGCAAGCCGAGCTTGCCGGAGAACGGTGCGACGATCCTCAGGTCGTTCAAGCGCGACTCGCTCATGCGGGCGCGCGCATCGGTGGAGCGGAACTGGCCTTCGAGGTCGTCGACGCGCGATTGCGGCGCATTGCCGGTGCCGAGCAGTGCCCGGGCACGCTCCAGGGCGACGCGCGCCTGCTCGCGTGCGGCCTTGCCGGCGTCGAGCTCGGCCAGGGTCTCCCGGTCGTCGAGCTCGAGGAGCACGGTTCCGGCCTTGACCGATTGTCCGTCGGTGAAGCGCACCGCCTTGACCATGCCGGCGGTCTTCGCCGTCACGGTGATGCTTTCATTGGCGAGCGCGGTGCCGACCGCTTCGATCGAGTCATCGATCGGGCCGAGGCGGACCGGCTTCACGTTCACCGGGACGGCGCGTTGCGCGGCGGCCGGTCCGGTGGCGGCGGTGGCGCTCGTGGAAGGGCTGGGCATTAGCTGGCCGCGGTAGAACCAGGCGCCGCCGCCGATGGCCGCAAGGACGGCGACGACGCCGAGCTGCGTTACCAGGCGCATGGGCGAGCCGCCTCATGCGCGAGCATGCGGTGCCGTGCTGCGTCGGGAATATCGCCCGTGTCGTCCACCCCACTCTCCACGCTTGCTCCCGGATCGGCTCCGCTCGGCGGTCTAGCGCCGCCCTTATCGTGAAAAGCCTTTCCTTACAGAAAATAGCCCAGCGCGTAGACCGCCGAAAGAGCCTCGTGCCGTCTTGACATGAACGTGACCCCGGACCGCCCCCAAGGCGGTCGGTTCAGGCCCCGGCCTGCGCCTCGGCCGCCGCGTCGTCTTCCGGCGAGCCATCGCCCTGAAGTGCGGCAGCGACCGGTGTGGCCGCCGGCTGGGGCACGAATCGCCCTTGCTCGTCGGCCGGCTTGCCGGCCCGCTGGCTCATCCGCCAGGCAATGAAGCCGGCCAGCGCCAGGCTCAGCAGCGTCACGAACCAGAAGAGTCCGGTCGGTCCGATCACCGCCATGATCTGGCTTGCGATCGCTGGGCCGGTGGCCGCACCGGCTGCCCACAAAAGCAGCAGGCTGCCGCTGACCGATACGACCTGGCGACGCTCGACGAAGTCGTTGGTATGGGCAACGCAGATCGGATAGAGGGCACCCAGGAGCCCGCCATGGAGAGCGAAGAGAATGTAAAGCGCCGGCAGCGACCATTGCCAAACCACCGCCAGGGCGGCACTCATGACCGACATGACGAGAACCACCGCCAGCAGCACGCTGCGGCGGTCGTACCGGTCGGTGAGCCAGCCGATCGGCCATTGCAGGCCTAGGCCGCCCAAGACCATGAACGCCATGAATTGCGCCACCTCGCCGGTGGAGAGGCCGATGCCGGCGGCGAACACCGGGGCCATGCCCGAGATCGAGGAGGCGATGAGGCCGGTCAAGATGCAGCCGACCACGCCCAAGGGCGAGAGCTCATAGAGCCGGCGGATGCCGACGCGCTCGGAGAGGGTCATCGTGGGCGCGGTCTGCGTCGTCGCCGCCACCGGCACCAAGGACAAGGAATAGACGAAGGCCGCCGTCATGAAGAGGAGCGGGCCCGCCGGGTCGGCCAGCAGCAAGAGAAGCTGGCCGCCGCCGAAGGCGAGCTTGTTCGAGATGGTGTAGAGCGCCAGCACCCTTCCCCGGAGCTTCGTCGGGGTGCGGGCATTGAGCCAGCTCTCGGCGATCATGAACATGCCGGCCGCGCAGTAGCCGTTGGCGGTGCGCAGCACGATCCAGGCATAGGGGTCGATGAGGAAGGGATAGGACAGGGACAGACAGCAGGTGAGCGCACCCAGGACGGCGAAGGCGCGGATATGGCCGATGCGGCGGATGAGCCTGCCGCCGACAATGCAGCCGGCGAGAAAGCCGACGGAATAGCCGGCGACGACAAGACCGATGAGCGAGGTGGCGAAGCCCTCGAGCGTCATGCGGAGCGCAATGAAGGTCGAGAACAGCCCATTGCCCAAGAGCATGAGCGCGATGCCCAGCATCAGCGCGCCCACCGGCAAGAAGAAGCGCGTCATGCTCCGGGGTCCCTCTCGATCGACCGGAACCGATCCTCAAACCGTTTCCGGCTGGGCCGCCTTGAAGGAAGCGGTCGCTTCCAGGCGCGTCGTCAGCTGGTCCAGCTTCTTGTAGCGGCCCGGGGGCAGCACCGTCGGCTGGCTGCGGGCGATGAAGCCGTGGCCGACGGCGACGGTGATATCCGCTTGGGTCAGACGGTTGCCGACGTACCACGACCCGGCGAGTGCGGCCTCGAGCGCGGCCAGGCCGCCGGCGGTCTGGGCCAAGAGCTGGTCGAGCCAGGGCTGGTGCACCTTCTCCGCCGGGCGCCGGTTTATCTCATAGGCGGCGCCGACCGCCTTTTCGATCGTGCCCAGCGCGATCGCGACGATCTTCTGCACCCGGCGGCGCTCCGGCCCCTTGGCCGGGGTCAGCGCCTTCGCCGGGCCGGCGAGCTCGTCCAGATAGTCGAGGATGGCGGCGGAATCGATCAGCGCCTCGCCATCGTCGAGGATCAGGGCCGGCACCCGCGCCAAGGGATTGTACGCCTCGATCGCGGCGCGGTCCGACACGGTCGACAGGATCTTCCGCTCGAACGGCAGACCCAGCTCATTGAGGCTGACGCCGACGCGACGCACGAAGGGGGAGAGATAGCGGCCGACGAGAAACATGGGCTGTTGCCTTTCGAGCTGGCGAACATGGCGGAAAGCGGCTGGAATCCATAGCATGTCTGCTCGCGAAGGGGCGAGGGCGCCGGCTTGCCGCGCGGCCTTCCGAGCGTCTAGCTTCGCCGGGGCGATCTTCCGCCGCATCGATGGAAATTCAGCGCTAGGAACGGGATGCACGACGTCGTCCTCACGCTTCTCGGCCTCAGCGGCCTCCTCCTGGTGACGAGCTGCCTGCCGCCCCTGGCCGAGCGGTTCAACATTCCGCTGACCGTGCTCTTGGCGCTCGCCGGTTCGGTGCTGGGGGCGCTGGCCCTGTGGAGCAGCGGCATGGAGGCCAACAAGCCCGGCATCGCCTTCCTGCACGCGCTCTCCCAGCTTGGCTTCAGCTCGGAAGCGTTTCTCTACATCTTCCTGCCGACCTTGCTGTTCGAGACCGCGCTCTCGATCGACGTCAGGCGCCTGGTTGACGATCTGGCTCCGATCCTGCTGCTCGCCGTGGTCGCCGTTCTGGTCTCGACCGCGGTGGTCGGCGGCGCGATTGCGATGACGTCGTCCTATTCGCTGGTCGCCTGCATGCTCCTAGGCGCGATCGTCTCCACCACCGACCCGATCGCGGTGGTCGGAATCTTCCGCGATTTGGGCGCGCCCAGGCGGTTGTCGGTCCTGGTCGAAGGCGAGAGCCTGCTCAACGACGCCGCGGCGATCGCGCTGTTCACGCTGCTCTTGGCCATGCTGACCGGCGGCCATGAACCGGATCTCTTGGCCGGCGTCGGTGATTTCGTCGTCAAGTTTCTAGGCGGCGTGCTCCTCGGCTGGACCGCCGCGTGGGCGACGGTCTGGCTGTTCGGCTGGCTGCGCGACATCAGCCTGGCCGAGATCACGCTCACCATCGCGCTCGCCTATGCCTTATTCATCCTGGCCGAGCAATTTGCCGACGTCTCCGGCGTGGTGGCAGTGGTGACCGGCGGCATCGCGGTCGCCGTCTACGGACGCACCCGGCTCTCCCCCGACAATTGGGACACGCTGCTGGCGAGCTGGCGGCAGCTCGGCTTCTGGGCGAACTCGCTCATCTTCCTGATCGCCTCCACGCTGGTGCCGCGCACCTTGATGGCGATGCACACGGGCGAGCTCTGGCTGCTGCTGGTTCTGGCGGCAGCGGCGCTGTTCGCCCGCGCGCTGGTGCTCTGGGGGCTGCTGCCAATCCTCTCCTGGATCGGACTTGCCCAGCGCATCAGCCACGGCTTTCTCCTGGTGATCCTGTGGGGGGGCCTCCGCGGCGCCGTCACCCTGGCGCTCGCCTTGGGCGTGGCCGATCATGCCGGCGTGCCCGACGAGGTGAAGCGCTTCGTGGCGCTGCTGGCGACCGGCTTCGTGCTGGTCACGCTCTTCGTCAACGCCCCCAGCCTGCGTTGGCTCATCCGGCTCCTCGGTCTCGATCGGCTGTCGCCGGCCGACCAAGCGATGCGCGATCAGGCGATCCGCTTGAGCCATGCCTCGGTGCGCGAGCATGTGGCGACTGCGGCGGAGGACAACCGCATCGATCCGGAAGCGGCCGCAGCGGTGCTCACGCGCTACGAGAGCCGCATCGCCGCCATCACCGAAAGCCGCAAGCGGGTCGCCGCCTTGAGCGAGAACGAGCGGGCCTATATCGGCCTGCTGACGCTGGCCAACCGCGAGGAGGAGCTGTATCTGCAGCGCTTCCGCGACCGCGTGGTCAGCCGCGAGATCGTCGACGGCTTGCTGGCCGAAGCCGGGCGGCTCATCGACGCCGTCAAGGGCGGCGCCGTCGCCGGCTATCAGAAGGCGGCCCTGCAGGCCCTCGGCTTCAGCCGCGCCTTTCGCCTGGCGGTCGCGCTCCACCAGCATTTCACCTGGAGCACGCCCTTGGCGCGCGGGCTGGCCGACCGGTTCGAGCATCTGCTCATCGTCCGCTTGGCGGTGGACGAGCTCAAATCCTTCATCCGCGGTCGGCTCGCCGCCGCACTCGGCGACGACATCGGCCAATCCCTCGAAGCCATCCTGGAGGATCGGCGGGACGGCGTGGCGCGCGCCTTGGAGGCCATGCGCCTGCAATACCCCGACTACGCCAAGACCTTGGATGCCCGCTATCTCGCCCGCGCCGCGCAGCAACGCGAGGGCGACGAATACCGCGCCCTCTTGGCCGAGCGCGTGATCGGACCGGAGGTCTACAGCGCGCTCGACAGCGACTTGGCCCAGCGCCGCGCCTTGGTAAACCGCCCGCTCCGGCTCGATCTCGGCATCAGCCGCGAAGTGCTGGTGGCCAAGATGCCGCTGTTCGCTCCGCTGACCCCCGATCAGCGCGGCCAAGTGGCCCGGCTGTTGCGGCCGCGTCTGGCACTGCCGGATGAGCGCATCCTCGAGCGCGGCGGCCGGGGCGATGCGATGTTCTTCATCTCCTCGGGTGCGGTCGAGGTGGAGATCGAGACCGGCCCGGCGGTCCGGCTCGGCACCGGGGACTTCTTCGGCGAGGTGGCGCTCCTGACCCATCGCCCGCGCAACGCCGGCGTGCGCGCGCTCGGATATTGCTGGTTGTTGACCTTGCAGGCGCGCGACTTCCAGCGCTTCATCGCTGCCCATGACGGGCTCGCCCAGCACATCAGCCGGGTGGCGCAGGAGCGGCCCGGCGTGGCCGGCTAGACCGCTCCTCAATCCTAGAGCCGGGGCGGTCTGATGCCGGCGGCGAGCGCGGTCACGTCCAGCAAGGCCGACATGTCCTTGCGCGCATAATCGCCCACCCGGCGCGCCTGGCCGAGGCACTCGCGCGCCGCCGCGCCGACGAACACCGGAACGCCGGCCTTGGCGGCGGCTTCGACGCCGAGGGAGAGATCCTTGTAGGCGAGCTCGATGGTGAAGCCCGGCTCGATGTCGCCCGCCAGCACCTTGACCGGCCAACCCATCTTGAGGTGGCCGTTGGTGGCCGTGGTGCCGTTGAAGACCTCGAGCATGCGCTCGACCGGGAGACCCAGCTTCGATCCCAAGGTCAAGGCCTCGGCGTTCATCTGGCAGGCGACGAGCACGAGGTAGTTGTTGACGAGCTTCATGCGGATGCCGGCGCCGGGAGGCCCGCAATGGATGACCGTCGTACCCATGGCCGAGAGCAGCGGCCGCACCCGCTCGAGAGCGTCCGCCTCGGCACCGACCATGAATAGACTCTCGCCGCGATCGGCATGCTGGGCTTGTCGGCCGACCGGCGCATCGACGAAGATGAGTCCCTTCGCCGTCGCCGCCTGGTGCAGCCGATCGGTCGTCTCCGGTGCCACCGTGCTCATGTCCATGATGACCGTGCCCTTGGCCGCGGCCTCGAGGACGCCGCCTTCACCAAGCAGGACAGCCTCCACGTCCGGCGAGTTCGGCAACATGGTGATCACCACGTCCGATGCCCTTGCGACCTCGCCGGCATGGCGCGCAATCTTGGCGCCGCGCTGCTCCAAGGCCCGCATCGGCGCCTCGAGGAGGTCATAGACCGTCAGTTGAAAACCCTTGGTCTGCATATTGGTCGCCATGGGCCGGCCCATGCGCCCCAGACCGATAAAGCCGATGCGATCCACCGTGTTTCCTCCGCGCAAGAGGGCCAACGCCCTGCCGGCTCACGCATATCGCGAATGCGGCACCGGAGCAAAGGCAACGCGCCCTTGATCCAACCGAGGAAGGGCGCATAGATGCCTTCGTCTGGATCACCCGTCGCTGGTGTGCCGGTTTCGAAGCGCGCCGGCATAGCCGGCGAGCTTCGGAACGGTCGGCACGCTGTAAATTCAATAGGCTAGTGTCGACCTAAATCTGAAATTCGTGGCAACGAAATTCCGATTCAGGTCGACACTAGCCAATGGCTGGATCGAATGACGACCCCTTCGGACTGGCTCCCGCAAGACCTCAAGGACCGCTCGACGCTGCGAACGCTTGCAGCCGGCGAAGCCCTGTTCCGTCAAGGCGGCGCTGCGTTCGGCATCTTTGCGGTCGAGCAGGGCCGCGTGCGTCTCGTCCGCCGCACCGCCGACGACCATGAGGTGACCCTGCACACGGCGCGCCCGGGCGAGCTGTTCGCGGAGGCCTCATTGTTCTCCGCCAAGTACCAATGCGAAGCGGTGGCGCCTGTCGCCTCTCGGGTCCGCGTCTACCCAAAGCTGGACGTGCTCGCCGCGCTCAGGGAAGATCCGAAGCTCGCAGAGCGGTTCCTGGAGGCGCTGGCCCACCAGGTCCATAGCCTCAGGGCGCGGCTGGAAGCGCGCAACATCCGCTCGGCGCGCGAGCGCGTTCTGCAGCACCTGGCGCTTTCGGCCGGGCCGGACGGCCGAACCGTGCCGCTCCCGGGCAGTTTGATGAATCTCGCCAGCGAGATCGGCCTCAGCCACGAGACGCTGTATCGAACCCTGGCAGCCCTGGAGAGGGACCGGCGGATCCGGCGAACGCCATCATCCATCGTTCTTCAAAAATCACGCTCCCTATGATTCAAATCATAGGGAGGAGGAGGTCGCTCGGTTAGGGTTGCAACCAACCCCAACCCGGAGGTCCCATGAATTCCCACCCGCGGAAAGCAGCGTTCGCGATTTCGCTCGTCGCCGTCGCCGGCCTGTCGATCGCCCAACTCGCCGAGCGCGTGGCGACCGCGTCGGCGCAAACCCCGGCACCTCCCATAACGGGGCAAGCGTCCCCTGGTCACGGGTCGATGCCGGGCATGACGCAGGGGCATGGACAGATGCCAGGCTCGATGCCGCACGATCAGCCGATGATGGGGATGCCGCCTCGGCCAGGCCAACCGCCAGGCAACATTCCAGCGATGCCCGGCCAGGATGCCTTCGGCGCCGTCCAGGAAATCGTCGGGATCCTGGAGGCCGATCCGAAGACGGACTGGTCCAAGGTCGACCTCGAAAGCCTCCGCCGGCACCTCGTCGACATGAACGAGGTGACGCTCAATGCCGAGGCTTCGTCCGCGCCGATCGCGGGCGGACTCGAGATCCGCGTCACCGGCAGCCGCCGCACGCTGGCGGCGATTCAGCGGATGGTGCCGGCCCATGCCGCGGAAGTCGATCGGGTGCGCCTCAACAGCTGGAGCGCCACGGCCGAAGTCTTGCCGGACGGCGTCCGGCTAAGGGTGACTGCGGCCGATCCGGCGGAGGTCGCCCATATTCGCGGCCTCGGCTTCATCGGCATCCTTGCGAGCGGCGCACATCATCAGCCGCATCACCTGGCGATGGCCAAGGGCGAGCCGGTCCACGCCCACTGAGGCCGCTCGAGGCGCCTCAGCCGCCCACGCCGTAGTTCTTGACCAGATAGTCGAGGATGATTTTGGCGTCGGCGGCGGCGATCGGCGCACCGAAGACATTGACCATCTTGTTGATCTCCGCCTCCCAGGTCTTGCGGTCCATGAAGGAGGCGTTCGTGCGGGTATAGTCGAGGCTGTGGCAGGAGGCGCAATTGGCCTCGACCGCGTCCCGTCCCGGCGCATCCTTCAAGGGCACGGGCCGCTCTCCGGCCTCGGCGCCGGTCGCGGTCATGAGAACCAGCGCCAACGCTGCCAACGGTGTCTTCATCGGGCTGCTCCGGTCAGGTGACGGTGATCGCCAAGGGGCGGATCACGTTGTTGTGGTAGCCGGCGGGATTGAAGATGAGGCTCTCGGTCTGCGTCTGCCCGAGAGCATTGCTCGCCTTCACCAGGATCTTGAAGGTGCCGGGGGTGGTCGAGGCGAACCGGAAGCTCCAGGGGCGAAATGCAAAGCGCCCGAGATCCTTGCCCAAAAGCGCTTGGCGCCAGAGCTTGCCGCCATCGCTCGAATACTCGACGCGGCGGATCCCGTAGCCGCCGTCCCAGGCGACCCCGCGCACGTCCACGGAATTGCCGCGCTCGAGCTTGCGGCCCGCCGCCGGAGAGGCGATGACCGAATTCACCACCATTTCGGTGATCGGCTCGTTCACCTCGGTCATCTGCGTGAGGAAATGCTGCACCACCGGAAACTTGCCGTTGGGAATGCGGTAGGCGCTCTTCATCCAGAAGCCGTCATAGGGCTTGGTCGCGGCATCGATGGTGATGAGGTGCTTCATCCAATAGGTAGCGGTCCACCCCGGCACGACGAGGCGCGCCGGGAAGCCGTTCCAATGCGGCAAGGGCTGACCGTTCATCTCGTAGGCGATGATGGTGTTCTCATCCAGCGCCTTCCAAGCCGGGATGCTCTTGATGAAGTCAGGCGTCTTGTCGATGAGCGGGCCATCGGCGCCGTTCAGCACCACCTCGACCGTCTCCTTGCGGATGCCGGCCTTGGCCAGCACGTCCCTCAGCCGAACGCCTTTCCAGACGGCATTGCCCATGGCGCCCAAACCCCATTGCACGCCAGGCACATGCGGGATGGAGAGTCCGCGCCGGTTGCCCGAGCATTGGCAGACGGCGGCGATCTCCACCTGTTCGAAGCCGCGCTGCAGATCCGCGAGGGTAAGCTCGAACGGGCTCGCCGCCCCCTCGCCGCCAATCCTGAGCGTCCAGCTTCCGGCGTCGATCTCCGGGGGAATGACGGCCAGGTGATAACGCACGAAGAAGGCGTCGTTGGGCGTGATCGCCGAGCCGAAATACGAGACCGGCGTCTCATAGTTGGGTGGCCGGTAGGATAGCTTGATCAAGGGCTTCTTGCCGGGGAGAGCATCGAGGATGGCGGTTTCGTACTCCCCATCCGGCAGTCCCAGAGGCAGGAATGAGGGTGTCGCGGCCCGGGCCAGGCCCGGTGCCGCGAGCGCCATCGCCCCGCCGATCCCCTTAAGGACTCTGCGGCGATCCATCATGGTTCGTCCCCTCCCCGTCGTTTCTCGCCCCCCGCGGGGGCGTTGGACCTAGCGGGTGCCTTGGGTTGCGGCTTGTCAAGAAAACAATCCCCTTGACCGTGGCGGGATTGTCACGGAAAACGCCGACATGAGCGGGGCGCGCCACATCTTCGCCACAATTCGGCTCCTGGCCGAGCGGGCACGCCGCGTGGTCCCCGCCGTCCTCTTCCTCATCGCCGGCTTGGTCAGCGGGTCGGCCTTTGCCAATCCCTGCACCAGCGCCATCGACGCGGCAGAGCGGCAATACGGTATTCCCTCCCGCCTGCTGCTGGCGATCGCCATTACCGAAAGCGGCGTCAACGGCATTCCCCATCCTTGGACCGTGCATGTCGCCGGCCGCGCGATCTATGCCTCGAGCCAGGCGGCGGCGGGCAAGTATCTCAGGGATGCCAAGGGCAGGCTGCGCGCCAACGCCTTTGCCGGCTGCATGCAGCTCTCGGTGCGCTATCACCGCGCCAACTTCCCCTCGCCCGAGCAGATGCTGAATCCCGGCGCCAATGTCGCCTATGCCGCGCGCTTCCTCACACTCTTCAAGGAGGATTACGGCACCTGGGGGCAGGCGATCGTCCACTATCAGGGCGGCAAGCCGCGCCAGCAGCTGGCCTACCTCTGCCGGGTCTGGCGCACGCTGGCAGCACTCGAGCCCACCAGCCTGCGTGAGCTCGAGACGACGCGCTGCGGGGCCCTGCCGCAGGTCCTCTATCTGGAGCCGCTGCCGGTCTCGACCACCACGGAGCCGGAGGACGAGGACGCCCAGTTGCAGGCGCGCCTCAATCGGCGCGAGCTCACCTGACGATCTTATCCGGGGCGCCTCCGGCCGCCCCTTGACCCTCCGCCTGCGGCCGGCATCATGGCCCCCTGTCCTCTCCCCCCTCCAGGTGCATCATGTCCATCCGTATTCGCAGCGTGCTCGTCGCCGGCTCCGGCGTCATGGGCCGCGGCATCGCGACCGCGTTCCTCCGCGCCGGCTGCCATGTCGCCGTGCTGAGCCGCAACCCAGAGAAGATCGCCGAGATCGTCAAGGGCGCGGCGGGCGCCGGAGCGCTTCCCGAGACGGCCCCCGACCTCATCGTCGAATCCATACCCGAGCGGGTGGATCTGAAGCAGGAGCTCTACGCCAAGATCGAGGCGAAATACGCCGGACGGCCGATCCTGGCGACCAACACCTCGGGCCTGGCGCTCGAAGATCTGGCGGCGAAGCTGAAACACCCCGAGCGGTTCATCGGCCTGCACTACTTCCAGCCGGCCGAGGTCATGCCCATGGTCGAGGTTTGCAAGACCCTCGACACCGCCGCCTCGGTGGCGGACGCGGTTTCAGCCGCGGTGCGCGCCTGCGGCCAGGAGCCGATCCTGCTCAATCGGCCGATCGTCGGCTTCCTCATGAACCGGCTGCAGCACGCGATCCTGCACGAGGCCTACTATCTCATCGATGAAGGCGTGTGCGGGGCGAAGGAGGTGGACGAGGTAGCCCGGCATCTCCTGGGGCCCCGCATGTGCATCACCGGCTTGATCGAGCAGAAGGACATCTCCGGCCTCGACACCCATGCGACGGTGCAGCGCCAGATCGTGCCGCACCTCAACCATTCCGATCAGCCCGGACGCATCTGCCAGGAGCTCTATGAACAGGGGCATTACGGCATCAAGACCGGGCGCGGCTTCTATGACTGGACGAAGCGCGACGGCAAGGCCTATGCCGCCCAAGCCAAGGCGAAGCTGGAACGGCTGATCGCCTTCTTGGCCAAGCAGCATTGAGCCGCCGCCCCGGCATTGACAGGGGCAAGCCTCGCTGGGTCAACTGATCCGCGCCCAACTTGTCGCCACGAAATCCCAGGGGAAGGAAGCTCGAGAGCATGACCGCGCGCCGCCGCAAGACCTATGACGAACTGCGCTCCAAACGCTGGTACGGGGTGGAGGACCTCCGCGCCTTCGGGCACCGCTCGCGCACGCTGCAGATGGGCTATGCGCGTGAGGACTGGGAAGGCAAGCCGGTGATCGCGCTCATCAACACCTGGTCCGACATCAACCCCTGCCACACGCATTTCAAGCAGCGGGTCGAGGAGGTGAAGCGCGGCGTCTGGCAGGCGGGCGGCTTTCCCATGGAGCTGCCGGCGATCAGCCTCTCCGAGGTCTTCCAGAAGCCGACGACGATGCTCTACCGCAACCTGCTGGCGCTGGAGACCGAGGAGCTCTTGCGTTCCTATCCCGTCGACGGCGCGGTCTTGATGGGAGGCTGCGACAAGACCACGCCGGCCTTGCTCATGGGCGCCATCTCCATGGGGCTACCCTGTATCTTCATGCCGGCAGGACCGATGCTCCGGGGCAATTGGCATGGGCATGTGCTGGGCAGCGGTTCGGACAGCTGGAAGTACTGGGCCGAGCTCCGCGCCGGCAACATCACAGAGAATGACTGGCGGGAGATCGAGGAGGGCATCGCCCGCTCGCCCGGCACCTGCATGACCATGGGCACCGCGGCCACCATGATGTCGGCGACCGAAGCCATGGGCCTGACCTTGCCCGGCGCCTCGTCGATCCCGGCTGCGGACTCCAATCATCCGCGCATGGCGGAGATGACGGGACGGCGCATCGTGGAGATGGTGTGGGAGGATCTGACGCCCGCCCGGATCCTCGGCAAGTCCGCCTTCGACAACGCCGTCACCACGGTGCTCGCGGTCGGCGGCTCGACCAACGCGGTCATCCATCTCATTGCGGTCGCCGGCCGCGCCCAAGCCGGCCTCGACCTCGACCGCTTCGATGCGATCTCGCGCCGGGTGCCGCTCTTGGCCAATGTGCGCCCCTCCGGCCAGTTCCTGATGGAGGATTTCTACTATGCGGGCGGCCTCAAGGCGCTGTTGGCCGCGCTCGGCGAGCTCATCGACGGTGCTTGCATGACCGTCAACGGCAAGACCATCGGCGAGAACATCAAAGGTGCCGAGATCTACAACGCCGAGGTGATCAGGAGCCGCAACGCACCGGTCAAGGACGCCGGCGGCCTTGCCATCCTCAGAGGCAACCTGGCCCCCAACGGGGCCGTCATCAAGCCGGCGGCGGCCGATCCCAAGCTCTTGAAGCACACCGGTCCCGCGGTCGTGTTCGAGGACTACAACGACATGGCCGCCAGGATCGACGACGAGGCCCTGCCGGTCACCGCCGACTCGGTCCTGGTCTTGCGCAACGCCGGCCCCCAGGGCGGCCCGGGCATGCCGGAATGGGGCATGCTGCCGGTCCCGAAGAAGCTCTTGAAAGAGGGCGTGCGCGACATGGTGCGCGTCTCCGATGCGCGCATGAGCGGCACCAGCTATGGCTGCTGCGTCTTGCATGTGGCGCCGGAGAGCTTCGTCGGCGGCCCCTTGGCCCTGGTCAAGACCGGCGATCCGATCGAGCTCGACGTGGAGAAGCGCACGCTGACGCTGAAGGTGGCGGACTCCGAGCTCGCTCGCCGCCGTGCGGCCTGGAAGGCGCCGCCGCCGCGCTACGAGCGAGGCTACGGCGCCTTGCACGCCCGCCACATCACCCAAGCCGACCAGGGCTGCGATCTCGACATCCTAGCGGCAACGGCGCGGGTGCCGGAGCCGGAGATCCACTGAGCGGCTTGGGGAACGCATCGGCGTGCGCGGCATTCATAGGCCATTGAACTAGTCGGCCAATGGCCTATACTGGCCGGGTGCATGAAGAACGTGGATCTCGAATGGGATTCGACGAAATCCGAATCCTGCTACCGTGAGCGAGGTTTCGATTTCCTCTATGCCGCCGGCGTGTTCCTCGACCCCGACTGCGTCGATGTCGTCGATGACCGCTATGACTATGGGGAAGAACGCCGCATCGTCTACGGCAAGATAGAAGGACGGCTTTACGTCGTCGTCTACACCTTGCGCGGAACCGTGCACCGGATCATTTCCGCGCGCCGGGCCAATCGTAGAGACGAAAGGAGGATCACACGTGCCGATCGTTAGAGCGCGCCTGGCCCGAGACGGTAGCGCGGTTCGGCTTGGCCGTGGACGGCAAAGCAAGATGCGGCCACGGGCCGATCTCGCGCGGATCGATGCGACCACGGCAGCCGAGCTTGCTCGGCAAGCGATGGACGATGAGCGCGCCGCGCAAGCGGATGCCGGGGCCTACGCCCGTGGCATTCGCCATCGCCTGAAGCTCAGCCAAGCGGCTTTTGCGCGGCAGATCGGAGTTTCGGTCGAGACGGTTCGAAACTGGGAACAGGGCAAGCGCTCGCCCGACCAGGCCGCTAGATCGCTCCTGCGCATCGTCGAACGCGAACCCGAAGCGGTGTTCCGAGCGCTATTGCGATGACGGTGATCTCCGCGTACGACCAAGCGTGGCAAATGGAGGCGATCAAGCTCGGCATCGCGGCCGCGGATCGCGGCGAATTGGTCGAGGACGATGCGGTCGGCGAGTGGATCGACTCCTGGGGCCGCCCGGATGAGATGCCCGCGCCAGCCAATCGACATCGCCGACCATAGGCCTTTCCCCAGCCGGGGCTGACCGTCCTCCGCGAGACGCCGGCGGCGCTTCCGGACGCGGACCGTAGCTTCGGCCATGATCTCGACATCCTCGCCAGGCCGGCGCGGCTGCCAGCTACGTCTTGGGCTGATCGAGGCGCTGCCGCTTCGCCGCCAAATGACCGATCCGTGGCACGGCCGGCGCTCTAGGAGTGGACGGCGCAATTTGCGCCGGTCCATCATGCGGGCGGCCGGCCGCGGCGAGCGATGCGGCGAGACAATCGGGGGCCCAGGCTCAGGGATAAGGTGCAATGGTCGCGGTCGCGTCGTTCTTCGCCGAATCCTACGCCGAGGCCCGTCAGAAATTCCTGGACGCCGTCGGCCGCTCCGGCGCGGTGCTCATCGACAGCCACAGGAATCCCACCTTGGGCCCGGATGGCGGCGCGCTCTTCACCGACGTGGCGCGGATCGGCCCCGCGAACGCCAAGAAGCTCCTGGTGCTCAATTCCGCCACGCATGGCATCGAGGGCTATTGCGGGTCGGGCTGCCAGGTGGGCTGGCTCTTGAAGGGGCACTATCACCGCGACGCCCAGCCGGACACCGCCGTCATCCTCGTTCATGCGATCAACCCCCACGGGTTCGCCTGGGGGCGGCGCGTGACCGAGGAGAATGTCGATCTCAACCGAAACTTTCTCGACCACGGCAAGCCGCATCCGCAGAACGCCGACTATGAGGTGTTGGCCGAGCACATCAATCCGATTGCGTGGACGCCCGAGTCCTTGGCGAAGGCGGATGCGGCGATCGCCCGCCACTACGGCCTGCCCAATGCCGACTTCCTGCCCAGCGCCGTGCATGGCGGCCAATATGTCAACGCCAAGGGCACCTTCTATGGCGGCGACGCGCCGACCTGGGCAAACCGGATCTTCCGGGCGATTCTCGCCGGCCATTGCTCCGGTGCGGCTGCGATCGGCCTCATCGACTACCACACCGGCCTAGGCCCGCTCGGCCATGGCGACCTCCGCTTTCGCGGCCGCCGCCATCTCGATCTGGCGCGCTCCTGGTACGACGAGGTCTCGACCGTCCCCGGCGCCGGCGCCACCTGGCATGTGCCATCGGGTCTGCTGGCCCTGGCGCTCGATGAGAGCCTCGCCCAGCGCACGACCGTGCCGATGGTGATCGAGTACGGGACCTACGACGTGAACTCGGTGCTGAAAGCCATTCGCGCCGATAATTGGCTGCATTGCCATGGCGATCTCGCCTCGCCGCAGGGCCGCGAGATCAAGGCGTTCATGCGCGAGATGTTCTATCCCTCGGTGCCGGAGTGGAAGATCATGGTGTTCTCGCGCTCGAACGACGTCATCCGCCAGGCGCTGGTCGGGCTGGCGAAGACATAGACAGCAAAGAGATGCAACCCATCGACACGGTCGAGATGCACACCGGCGGCGAGCCGGTGCGCATCGTCGTCGGCGGTTATCCGGCGCTGCCCAAGGCAACCCTGCTCGAGCGTCGGCGTCACGCGCTCGAGCACCACGACGACGTGCGTCGGCTCCTCATGCGCGAGCCGCGCGGGCATTTCGACATGTATGGCGCGGTGCCGCTCGAGGCCGATGCGCCCGACGCGGATTTCGCCGTGCTGTTCCTGCACAATGAAGGCTACTCCACCATGTGCGGGCACGCGGTCATCGCGCTCGGCCGCTGGGCCGTCGACAGCGGACGGGTCGCCCCGCGGGAGCCGGAGACCAGGCTTGCCATTCAATGTCCTTGCGGGGTCGTCCGGCTCCGGGTCGAGGTCAAGGGCGGACGCTCCGGCCGCGTCCGGTTCGAGAGCGTGCCGGCCTTCGCGCTCATGCTCGAACGTTCCGTCGAGGTGCCCGGCCATGGCAGGCTCGCCGTCGACATCGGCTATGGCGGGGCGTTCTATGCCGTGCTCCCGGCGAGCCGGCTCGGGCTCGAGCTGAAAGAAACACCCCCTGCCGCCATCGTCGAGCGCGCCAGCCTGGTCAGCGAGGCCGTCCGCGATCAGCTGGCGATCCAGCATCCGGAGGACAAGGATCTGGGCTTCCTCTATGGCACCATCCTGACCGACGGCAGCGATGCCTGGTCGCCGGAGCCGAGCCTGAACGTCTGCATCTTCGCCGACCGTCAGGTCGACCGCAGCCCGACCGGCAGCGGGGTCACCGCCCGCATCGCCCTCCAGCGCGCCAAGGGGCTGATCCAGGAAGGACAAGAACGCGCCTTCGAAAGCCTGACCGGCGCCCGCTTCACCGGAAGGGCGATCGGCCGCGCGCGGTCAGGCGTCCATGAAGCGGTCGTCGTCGAGGTCGGCGGGCACGCGCACTATGCCGGGACGGCGCGGTTCACCCTCGAGGATGACGACCCGCTGGCCCAGGGCTTCCTGTTGCGCTGAGAGAGTGTGGATGCTGGAAGCGCTCACCCCGTCTTCGCTCTACGCGCTCGCGACCGTCATCATGATCGACGTGGTGCTGGCGGGCGACAATGCCGTGGTCGTCGGCATGGCCGCGGCGGGGCTGGAGCCGCGGCAAAGGCGACGGGTGATCCTGGTCGGCGTGGCGGCGGCGACGTTCTTGCGCCTCATCTTCGCCGGTGTGGCCACCCAGCTCCTGCACATCATCGGCCTCACCCTTGCCGGCGGCATCCTCTTGCTCTGGGTCGCTTGGAAGATGTGGCGCGAGCTCCGCGCGAGCCCTGCCCTGGACACGGCCGGGCCAGAAGCGGGCGAGCAACCGTCGCCGACATCGGCCAAGAGCTTCCGGCAGCGGGTGCTGCAGGTGATCGTCGCCGACGTCTCCATGTCCCTCGACAATGTGCTGGCCGTGGCCGGTGCGGCGGGCGAGCATGTCTGGGTGCTGGTCGCGGGCCTCAGCGTGTCGGTGGCGCTGATGGGAGTGGCCGCCAACGCTCTGGCCAACCTCCTCGATCGCCACCGCTGGATCGCCTGGATCGGGCTGGCACTCGTCCTCTATGTGGCGCTCGCCATGATCGTCGAGGATAGTCCCCATGTGTGGGCTCGGATCGTCGGGGGCTCCTAACTCCGCAGCTGAAACAGCACCACCGCGGCGATGCCGGGACCGCTGATGACGAGCGGGCCAGGATCATCGACGATCAGCGTTTCCCGCGACATCAGCGCCTGCGAGCCGAGGCCCTGCACCTCGACCCGGCCGTGGCAGCAAAGGATCGCCACGGCCGGCACCGGCGGCAGCTCCAGCGGTGCCAGCGGCCGCGAGACCGTCAGCTCGTGGCGCAATCGGGCGCGGTCGGTCATCACGTTGAAGTCTTCCGATGGCCCGCCCAACAGCGTCGCCGTGGTCGGCCACTCGCCCTGGAAACCGACCGGCTCGAAGGGCCGCTCCAGCCGGGCGCCGCCATGATCGCCGAAGTCGAGCGCCATGCCTCCGCCCGACATCAGCATGATGCTGCGCTCGTAGCCGGGAAAGGGCGAGAACGGACCGGATCGCTCCACCCGCGCCAGGCTGAGCCGCCAGAGGAAGGCGTCGGCGACGCCCGCACCCGGCGGATCGACGGCGATCTCGGTCGTGCTGCCGCCGCCGTTCTTCCAGGGCATGACCCGGTAGTCCGCGGCCTTGAGATGGCGTAAGCGAGACGGCATGGTGGTGCGCGGCCCTTTGAACCTGACGAACCTAGCATGATCGGGTGATGCCAATGGCGAGCGAGCCCGGCAAGTTCGAGCGCTACTACGAAGCGGTCGCAGAGACGCCGCCGCGGCCGAGCTTGCTGAAGGCGCTCCAGCTCTTTCAGGCCGAGGGTCGCGGGGCCGGCACCGCCGCCGATCTCGGCTGCGGCAGCGGCACCGATACGGTCGAGCTGCTGCGCCGGGGTTGGCGGGTGATCGCGATCGACAAGGAGATGAGCGCGCTGGGTCGGCTGCAGGCGCGCTTGGATCTGCCCGCCGAACCGATGCTCGCCTTGCGCTGCGAACGGTTCGAGGAGGCCGATTGGGGCATGGTCGATCTCGTCAATGCGAGCTTCGCCTTGCCTCTGGTCGAGCGGGCGCTCTTCCCCCAGTTGTGGCGCCGCGTGACCGACTCGCTCTCTCCCGGCGGCCGCTTCGCCGGCCAGCTCTACGGGCCCCGCGACGGCTGGGCAGAGCATCCGGGCTTGACCGTGCTCACCCGCGCCGAGATCGAAGCGCTGGCGACGGATTTCGCCGTGGAAGAGCTGGACGAGATCGAGCGCGACGGCGAGACCGCCATCGGCAAAGCCAAGCATTGGCACTATTTCAATCTCGTGCTGCGTCGGCGGTAAGTATCTCGTTCCCGAGACCAAAGATGTCTGGGCGAAAGACCCTCACCCCAGCCCTCTCCCGCCCGGGGAGGGTCGGGGAGGGGGTGATCCTCACCCCCTCCCAAAGTCCACCCCCAGCGGGAGAGGGAGTCAAAGAAATGCTTCGCTAGCCCCTCTCCCGCATCGCGGGAGAGGGAGGGGTCCGCGCAAAGCGTGGGAGGGTGAGGGTCGAAATCGGCGCGGAATGGGACCGCTACGCCGCGGGCGCCGGCCAGGTGGTCTCCGGGTCCAGGGGGTAGATCGGCCGCTTCAGGCGCTTCCAGGTAAAGCGGGTCAGCACCTGGCTGACGAGACCGGGAGCGTCCACCTCGATGGTGCGCTCCGGGGGAAAGAGGTGATCGAAGCCGGCGCGGAAATGCCCGCGGCTTTTGACCACCACCGAGCGCAGCGCGTCGATCTTCACGCCAAAATTCTCGAAATAACCCGTGTCGAAGGCCTGCTGGCGGCGGCTGACGACGACGACGCGGATGCCGCCCAAATCGAGGGTCGCCGTCGGCCCCAGCCTGACCGTGCGGCCGGCGACGGTGCCGCGCCTGCCGACGAAGCTGCCATCGGAGAGATGGGCGACTGTCGCCTCGGCCTCGAAGGGCTTCGAGAACTCGGTCGTCTCGGCGCGATTGAAGCGCGCGCGGAATCGCTGGCCCAGACCCAGACGATGCGCCTCGGCGGCGAGATCGGGATCGAAGAAGGGCGAGATCGCCACCCCCTTGGCGCCGGCGGCATGCGCGCCGGCGAGGATCCAGGTGGTGTTGCCGCGGCCGCCACCGCCGGGATTGTCGGCGCAGTCGGCGAAGATCTCAGCCGGCCGCTCCGGGTCGCTGCCATTCGCCAGCATCATTCGGATCGCCTCTTCGAGCGGCGTCAGCCGAGCGACATAGCGCGCCCGGTCGGCCCAGCCCAGCCGGGCGAGATCCTCGGCCAGACGCTTGCCCGGTGCCGGATCGTTGCGGGAGGTCACGATGATGGCGATGCCGTTGTGGTCGGTGTCGCCCCAGACGAAGCCGCCGAGGATCGACACATTCACGATGTCGGGACCGAGCCGGGATTGGCCGTAGCTGATCAGGTCGGCGTAGGGGCCCCTGGCCGTCAGCAGCGCCACCGAGGGAGACACCAGCGGCAGCCGGATGAAGCTCGGATAGTAGCGGACACCCTGAAGCCGCTCGCGCATCGCCTTGGCCGCCTCGATGCCGCGCTCGCGCATGTCCACATGCGGATTGGTGATATAGCTGATGAGGAGATCGCTCGATGCCACCATGCGGTCGGAGATATTGGCGTGCAGATCGAGGGTGGCGATGATCGGCGCGTCGGCTCCGACGATCGCCCGCGTCGCGGCGAGGATCTCGCCGTCGGGATCATCGCTCTCGGTGGTGGTGGCGGCACCGTGCTGAGAGCAATAGACCCCGTCCAGCGGCATCGCCGCTTTCAGTCCGTTGCGGAACTCCTCCAGGCAGTCGCGAAAATAGCGGGGATCGGCCGGGCCCGCCGCACCCCCGGAGGTCACCAGGATCGGAACCGGCGTCCAAGGGCCGCCGGCATTCATGGTTTCGATGAAGCTCGTCACATTGTGGGCGATGCGCGGATTGGGCTTCGCTGCCTCGCCCAGAATCTCCGGTCCGCGAAACGCATTGAGCTCGAACTCGGCCCGCCCGATGACCGGAGCAAAGCGGTTGCTCTCGAGCGCGAAGCCGAGGATGGCGATGCGGGGTTTGGCGGCGGACATGAAGGCTCCGAAGGCGTTGCGGCCGGGGCATGCTCAAGCAAAGTTGAACATGGCGCAAGGCGGCGGTTTGGTTGCTTGAGCTGATCAAACCCGCTAGCGTCCGTCCCCATGATGTGGTCTCCCCCATGACCTGGTCGGTCGTCGCTCGCGAGGAAAAGACCGGGGCATTCGGCGTCATCGTCTCGACCAAGGCGTTCGCCGTCGGCTCGCTCTGTCCCTTCGCCAAGAGCGGCGTCGGCGCGCTTGCCACGCAGGCGCTCGTCAACGTCACCTATGGGCCCCGGGGTCTCCGGCTGCTCGGCGAAGGTGTGGCCGCCGAGGACGTGGTGCGCCTCCTCATCGGCGCCGATGCCGGGCAGAGGACGCGCCAGCTGCATGTGCTCGATGCCCAAGGCCGGAACGCCGCCCATACCGGGAGCGACTGCGTCGCCTGGTGCGGGCATCTCGTTGCCGACAAGGTCTCGGTCGCCGGCAACATGCTGGCCGGTCCCAAGGTGATCGAAGACACGGCTGCCGCCTACCAGCGGGGTGCCGGCAACCCCTTCCCGGAGCGGCTGATGGCGGCGATGGATGCCGGACAGGAAGCCGGCGGCGACAAGCGCGGCAGGCAATCGGCAGCACTCATCGTCTACACGAGCGAGGACTATGCCGACATCGATCTCCGCGTCGACGACCATGCCGATCCCCTGATCGAGCTCCGTCGCCTTTATGGCGTATTCAATGGTCGGGCCCAGGCGTTCAAGCGCTGCCTCGCCACCCGCGCCAACCCGACGGGGATCTTCGACCGGGAGGAGATCGAGGAGATCATCGCCCGCGCGGCTGCGACGGCTTCGTGAGCCTGGCTCGGCCCGTGCCCGAGGCGCAATCGGCCGAGCCCTTGCTCAGCGTCGAAGATCTGGTCACGCATTTCCACATCGATGATGCCGTCGTGAGAGCGGTGGACGGGGTGTCGTTCACCCTCGAGCGCGGCCGCACCTTGGGCGTGGTCGGCGAATCCGGCTGCGGCAAGAGTGTCACCGCGCTGTCGATCATGGGCCTGGTGCCGGACCCGCCGGGCCGCATCGCCGGGGGCCGCGTCACCTTCGACGGGATCGAGCTCTTGAAGCTGCCGCAGAGCGAGATCCAGGAGATGCGGGGCAACCGGCTGGCGATGATCTTCCAGGAGCCGATGACCTCGCTCAACCCGGCCTTCACCATCGGCGATCAGATCACCGAGGGAATCCTCCGGCATCGCCCGATCGGCCGCGAGGAGGCGCGCAATCAGGCGATCGAGCTCCTGCGCCGGGTGCGCATTCCCTCGCCCGAGCAGCGCTTTTCGGAATATCCCCACAAGCTCTCCGGCGGCATGCGCCAGCGCGTCATGATCGCCATGGCGCTCGCCTGCGCGCCCAACCTCCTCATCGCCGACGAGCCGACGACGGCCCTCGACGTCACCATCCAGGCGCAGATCCTCGATCTCCTGCGCCGGCTCCGCCAGGAGACCGGCATGGCGATCATGCTGATCACCCACGATCTGGGCGTGGTCGCCGAGATGGCCGACGAGGTGATCGTCATGTATGCCGGCAAGGTGGTCGAGCGCGCGCCGGTGCTGCGCCTCTTTGCCCGGCCGGAGCATCCCTACACGATCGGGCTCATGGGCTCGATCCCGCAGCTGCATCTGGAGCAGCCGCGGCTGGCGGCGATCGAGGGCCAGGTGCCGAATCCGGCGATGCCGCCGGCCGGCTGCGCCTTCCACCCGCGCTGCCCGTTCGCCGAGCAACGCTGCATCGACGAGACGCCGGGGCTCCGCACTGTCGCCCCGGAGCATGCGGTCGCCTGCTGGCGGGCGCCCTTGAGCGGCTCGGAGGCGTAAGCTTGGCCACCGCCACTCCGCTCCTCCGGGTCGAGAACCTGGTGAAGCACTTCCCGATCCGCAAAGGCATCTTCGCCCGCATCGTGGCCTCGGTGCGCGCCGTCGACGGCGTCAGCTTCAGCGTGGCCCCGGGCGAGACCTTGGGGCTGGTCGGCGAATCCGGCTGCGGCAAGTCGACCCTGGGACGCCTGGTGCTGCGCCTCATCGATCGCAGCGCGGGCACGGTCTACTACAATGAGAACGACATCTTCACCCTCGACCAGGGCCAGATGCGCCGGCTGCGCCGGGACATGCAGATCGTCTTTCAGGATCCCTACGGCTCGCTCAATCCGCGCCTCACGGTGGGCGATATGCTGGAGGAGCCGCTTCGGCTGCACGGGCTCGCCCAAGGGGCGGCGGCGCGCGAGCGGGTGCGCGAGCTCCTGGACCTGGTCGGGCTCGCCCCCTACCACGCCAGGCGCTACCCGCACGAGTTCTCCGGCGGCCAGCGCCAGCGCATCGGCATCGCGCGGGCACTCGCGGTCGAGCCGAAGCTCATCGTCGGCGACGAGCCGGTCTCCGCGCTCGACGTCTCCATCCGCGCCCAGGTGATCAACCTCCTGCAGGATCTGCAGAGCCGGTTCGGCTTGAGCTACGTGCTGATCGCCCATGATTTGGCGGTGGTGAAGCACATCGCCGACCGGGTGGCGGTCATGTATCTCGGCAAGATCGTCGAGCTCGCCGACAAGCAGGCGCTGTTCGCCGAGCCCAGGCACCCCTATACGCGCGCCCTCCTCTCCGCCATTCCCATCGCCGATCCCCGGCTGAACCGCGACCGGGTCATTCTCGAGGGCGACGTGCCGAGCCCGATCAACCCGCCCCCCGGCTGCCGCTTCCACACGCGCTGTCCCTTCGCCAAGGAGCGCTGCCGGGTGGAGGAGCCGCTGCTTCGCCCGGAGACGAACGGGCACGCCACCGCATGCCATTTCTGGGCGGAGATCGGCCCGGCGGGCGCCATCGTGCCGAGGCCCTCGAGCTCGGCAGGCAGCGAGCGGCTGGCCCGGCTGCAAGGCGCCTTCCGTCGGCCGCGCCGGAACGGGGAAGCCGCCTCGTAATCCAGACCCGCATACTCCGCCGGCGCATATAGGCCTTGCGGAGCCTCCGACGAGAGTGGACAAATAGTTCCGATAAGAAACACGGACCAACCGTCAGGAGGAACAGGACATGGCTTTGCGTAAACCATCGCTGCGCCAGGCGCTCTGCGCCCTGTCGCTGGCGGCGCTGGCGGCGACGGCCGCACCCGAGGCCCAAGCGCAGCAAAAGGTGCTCCGGGTCGTGCCCCATGCCGACCTCAAGGTGCTCGACGGTTACCAGACCACCGCGACCATCACCTCCATGCATATGGGCTCGGTCTACGACACGCTGTTCAGCTGGGACGAGAACATCGAGAACCAGCCGCAGATGGTCGAGCGCTACACGGTCTCGAGCGACAAGCTCAAATACACGATGACCTTGCGGCCCGGCCTCAAATTCCACGATGGCCAGCCCGTCACCTCCAAGGACGTGGTCGCCTCCTTGCGACGCATGGTGAAGCGCGAGGTCTTGGGCCGCTCGATCGAGCCCTTCCTTGCCTCGGTCGACGCGGTCGACGACAAGACCTTCACCATCAGCCTGAAGGAGCCGTTCGGCCTGCTGCTCTTCGCCATCGGCGGCTCGCCCAATCTCGAAGGCATCTACCGGGAGAAGGAAGCGCTTACCGACCCGAACACGCTGATCACCGAGGCCATCGGTTCCGGCCCGTTCAAGTTCAACAAGGCGGAGTGGGTGCCGGGCAGCCGAGTCGTCTACGACAAGAACATCGACTACGTTCCTCGTTCGGAGAAGCCCTCGGGCTTCGCCGGCGGCAAGGTCGTCAAGGTCGACCGGGTCGAATACAAGGTGATCCCGGACGAGGCCACCAAGTTCGCCGCCTTCAATGCCGGCGAGGTGGACTTCCTCGATCAAGCCTCGCTCGAGCTGGTCAAGACCGTCGAGAGCAATCCCGACGTGGTCGTCGGCACGATCTGGACGATCGAGGGCTTCGGCGTCATGCGGCCCAACCACCTGCACCCGCCCTTCAACAATCTGAAGGCGCGCCAGGCGCTGGCCCTGATGGTCGATCAGAAGGACTACATGGCCGCCGGCGTCGGGCCGCAGAAGTATTGGCATGAATGCTTCTCGATGTGGATCTGCGGCACTACCTACGGCACCGAGGCGGGTGCCGAGCCCTACCGCAAGCCGAATCTGGAGAAGGCCCGGCAGCTGATGAAGGAGTCGGGCTACAACGGCGAGAAGGTGCTCCTGATGGGGCCGGCCGACATCCAGTTCATCAATGCCTTCACCATGGTGACGGCCGACAACCTGAAGAAGATCGGCGTCAACGTCGACCTCTTGATCACCGATTGGGGCAGCGTCGTCTCAAGGCGCGCGAAGATGGAGCCGCCGGCCCAGGGCGGCTGGAACATCTTCCACACCGGATCCGGGACGGCCTCGCAGGCGAACCCGATGAGCAGCAACACCTCGACCACGAACTGCAAGGATGCCTGGTTCGGCTGGCCCTGCGATGCCGAGTCCGAGAAAATGCGCCAGGCCTTCATCCGCGAGACCGATCCGGCGAAGCAGAAGCAGATCGCCGAGGCCTTGCACAAGCGGCTGTGGGAGGAGAACATCCCCTACATCCCGGTCGGCCAGTACCAGCAGCCTTTCCTGTGGCGCAAGAACACCTCGGGCTGGCTCAAGGTCAACACCGTGGTGTTCTGGAACGTGGATAAGAGCTAGGCGGCTGACTCGCGCGGCGTCTGCCCTCACCCTCCCCGCTATCGCGGGTCCCCTCCCTCTCCCGCCTTGGGGGTAGCCTATGGGAGGGGGTGAGGATCACCCCCTCCCCAACCCTCCCCTGGGCGGGAGAGGGAGGGGGTGAGGGTCCTCGCGGACGACCACGACAAGAGGGAGATCTCGCATGCATCGCGTTCTCATGCTGGCGGCCTGCGCTTCCCTTGCACTCGCCGGCACGGCCTTAGCGCAATCGACCTTGCGCATCGGATTGGCCGAGGATCCCGACATCCTCGATCCCAGCATCGCCCGCACCTACGTCGGGCGCATCGTGTTTGCCGGGCTCTGCGACAAGCTCGTCGACATCGACAAGGACTTAAAGCTGGTGCCGCAGCTCGCCACCGAATGGAGCTGGTCGGCCGATCAGCGCCAGCTCACCTTCAAGCTCAGGCCCGGCGTCACTTTCCACGACGGCGAGCGGTTCGATGCGGACGCGGTCAAGTACAACATCGAGCGGCACCTGAGCTTGCCCGAGTCCCGGCGCAAGACCGAGATCAGTCAGGTGCAGTCCGTCGACATGCCGGACCCGATGACGGTCCGCCTCAATCTCGAGGTGCCGTTCGCGCCGCTCATCGCGCAGCTGACCGACCGTGCCGGCATGATGCTCTCGCCGAAGGCGGCCAAGGCCATGGGCGCCCAGTTCGGCACCAACCCGGTCTGCTCCGGCCCGTACAAGTTCGCCGAGCGGGTGCAGCAGGACCGCATCGTGCTCGACCGCTTCAAGGAGCACTGGAACAAGGACGCCTACCATTTCGATCGGGTGACGTACCTGCCGATCGTGGACAACACCGTCAGGCTCGCCAACCTGCAGTCGGGCCAGATCGATCTCGCCGAGCGGCTGGCGGCGACCGACATCGAAGCCATCAAGAAAGGCGACAAGCTCACGGTCAATTCCGTCGTCAGCCTCGGCTATCGGGACATCCTGATCAATGTCGCCAATGGCGAGCGGGCGAAGACGCCCTTGGGCCAGGACAAGCGGGTGCGCCAGGCCCTCGAGCTCTCGATCGACCGCGATGCGATCAACCAGGTGGTCTTCAACGGCAATTTCCGGCCGGGCAACCAGTGGGTCTCGCCCTCGAGCCCGTGGTATGCGAGGGGCACCCCGATCCCCAAGCGCGACCTGGCCCGGGCGAAGGCGCTCTTGAAGGAGGCCGGCCACTCCAGTTTGAGCTTCACCATGATGGTGCCCAACAACAACGAGACCCTGCAGGTGGCCCAGGTGATCCAGGCGATGGCCGGGGAGGCCGGTTTCGAGGTCAAGCTCTTGGCGATGGAGTTCGCCACCTCCCTCGAGCAGTCGGCAAAAGGCAACTTCGAGGCCTACCTCATCGGCTGGAGCGGGCGGGCCGATCCCGACGGCAACCTCCATGCCTTCGTCTCCTGCGCCGGCGCGCAGAACGACGGCCGCTATTGCGACAAGGAGATGGATGCGCTCCTCGACAAGACGCGGGCGACCAACGACATCGAGCAGCGGATGCTCGTCTACGATCAGGTGGCGAAGAAGCTGCAGGTCGACCGGCCGCTCATCTACATCTACCACGACACGCTGTTCTGGGTGGCGAACAAGCGGCTTACCGGCTTCAACGCCGTGCCCGACGGCATGGCCCGGCTGGCCGGCCTCAAATTCGAGTGACCTAGGCCCCCACCCCAGCCCTCCCCCAACAAGTTGGGGGAGGGAGTGGAGATCGACCCTCCTGCTCCCTCCCTCGCCGACAGGCGGGGGAGGGCTGGGGTGGGGGCATCGGGGCGCTCGCTTGAACCGGGCCGCCCGTCGCGGCTAGGATGCCGGCTGCTGGGGGCTTTGCAATTACAACAGGCGCCGGTGCTTACCTTCCGGACGCCCCGGTCATGGGAGAGCTAGGATGCACCGCGCCTTATTGCTGGCGGCCACGGCCGCGCTCGCCTTCGCTCAGCCGGCGATGGCGCAGTCGAACTTGCGCATCGGCCTGGCCGAGGACCCGGACATTCTCGACCCGACCATGGCCCGCACCTTCGTCGGCCGCATTGTCTTCGCCGGGCTCTGCGACAAGCTGATCGACATCGATAAAGACCTGAAGCTGGTGCCGCAGCTCGCCACCGAGTGGAGCTGGTCGGCCGACAACCGCCAGCTCACCCTCAAGCTGCGCGCCGGCGTCACCTTCCATGACGGCGAGAAGCTCGACGCGGAAGCCGCCAAATTCAGCATCGAACGGCATCAGACGATGCAGGAGTCGATGCGCAAGGGGGAGGTCAACCAGGTCAAATCGATCGACATCGTCGACCCAATGACCATCCGGCTCAATCTCGATCAGCCGTTCTCGCCCTTGATCGCGCAATTGACCGACCGCTCGGGCATGATGGTCTCGCCCAAGGCGGCCAAGGCCGCCGGCAACCAGTTCGGCAATCGTCCGGTCTGCGCCGGTCCCTACCAATTCGTCGAGCGCGTGCAGCAGGACCGCATCGTGCTCGAGCGCTACAAGGACCATTGGAACAAGGCGGCGTTCGCCTTCGACAAGGTGACCTACCTGCCGATCGTGGATAATTCGGTCCGGCTCGCCAATGTGCAGTCGGGGCAGATCGATCTCGCCGAGCGCATCGCCGCCACCGATGTCGAGACGGTGAAGAAGGATGCCAAGCTCAACCTGCTTTCGGTGGTCGGCATCGGCTACAACGGCATCACCGTCAACATCGGCAATACCGACCGCGCCAAGAACCCGTTGGGCCAGGACAAGCGGGTGCGCCAGGCGCTGTCGCTCTCCATCGATCGCGACGCCGTCAATCAGGTGGTGTTCAACGGCAACTTCACCCCCGGCAATCAGTGGGTGTCGCCGAAGAGCCCCTGGTACGCCAAAGGCACGCCCGTTCCCAAGCGCGACGTGGAGAGGGCCAAGGCGCTCTTGAAGGAAGCCGGCGTTGCCAATCCGAGCTTTACCTTGATGACCCCGAACAACAATGAGGCCATGCAGGTGAGCCAGGTGATTCAGGCCATGGCGAAGGAGGCCGGCTTCGACGTCAAGATTCAGGCGACCGAGTTCGCGACCTCGCTCAAGGAGTCCACCGCCGGCAACTTCGAGGCCTTCAACATCGGCTGGAGCGGACGGGTCGATCCCGACGGCAATTTCTTCAGTTTCGTCGCCTGCAATGCCCCGCTCAACGACGGGCATTACTGCAACAAAGATATGGATGCGCTGCTGGCCAAGAGCCGTGCCACCAACGACCTGGAGCAGCGCATGGTCGTGTACGAGCAGATCGCCAAGCTCGAAAATGATGATTTGCCGAACATCTACCTCTACCACAACGCTTGGTTCTGGGCGGCGCCCAAGCGCCTCTCCGGCTTCAACGTCGTGCCCGACGGCATGATCCGGCTGGCCGGCATGAAGCTGAACTGAGAGCGATGACGAGCGGCACGGAATCCGCTCTCGGCAGCAAGTCGCCGATGCCGCATGCCCCCACCCTACCCTCCCCCGCGCTGACGCGCGGGGGAGGGAACCGACGCAGCTCCACCCCCTCCCCCGCGACCGCGGGGGAGGGCAGGGGTGGGGGCGTGTTTGGCACCTGAACGGATCGGCGTCGCGCGATGTTCACCTACATCCTAAGGCGCATCTTCATCAGCGTGCCCACCATCGTCATCGTCTCGATGGTGGTGTTCGGCCTGCAGCTCTTGCTGCCGGGCGACCCGGCCTTGGCGCTGGCCGGCGAGGACCGCGACCCGCAGGTCATCGCCTATATGCGCCAGCTCTATCATCTCGATCAGCCGATCTATGTGCAGTACGGCTACTGGATCTGGGGCGTGCTCCAGGGCGACCTCGGCCAGTCCATCCGCTTGAAGCTCGCCGTGAGCGAGCTCGTTAAGGCGAAGCTGCCGGTCACCCTGCAGCTGGCGGTGATGGCGATGACCATTGCCATCCTCATCGGCATTCCGATGGGCATCATCTCGGCGGTGAAGAAGGGCTCCGCCCTCGACTATGCCGCCAACGTGGTCGGGCTCGCCGGCCTCTCGGTGCCGAATTTCTGGCTGGGGATCATCATGATCCTCTTCTTCTCGGTCGAGCTCGGCTGGCTGCCGGCCTCGGGCTATGTGAGCCCGCGCGAGGATTTGCGGCAGAACCTCTCCGCCATGATCATGCCGGCCTTCGTCTTGGGCTCGGCCATCGCCGCCGTGCTCATGCGCCACACCAGGAGCGCCATGCTGGTGGTGATGCGCTCGGACTATGTGCGCACCGCCCGCGCCAAGGGGCTGAGGGAGCCTCGCGTCATCTATCGCCACGCGCTTAGAAACGCGCTCATACCGGTGGTCACGCTCGGTGCCATCCAGTTCGGCCAGCTCTTGGGCGGTGCCGTCTTGACCGAGCAGGTCTTCACCATCCCCGGCTTCGGCAAGCTCATCGTCGATGCCGTCTTCAACCGCGACTACGCCGTCGTGCAAGGGGTGGTGCTGTGCACGGCGACCGGCTTTCTCTTCCTCAATCTCTGCGCCGACCTCATCTACTTCCTCGTCAATCCGCGCATGCGCGCCTAGTGTGATGATTCCGAAGTTCGTCGGCGAACTTCGGAATCATCACACTAGATTCAATTGATTAGTGGCCCGCTTATCCCTGAAATTCGCGGACGAATTTCAGGGGCGGGACACTTGGAGCCAAGCAGGATGGCCACGATCACGCTCCCGGAAGCCGAAGAGGCCGCCGATCGCGGCCGGGCCTGGCGGCGCCTCAAGCAGCGTCGCGGCGCCATCGTCGGCCTGGTGGTGGTGGTGGTCTTCGTGCTCATGGCCGCGTTTGCCCCCTATCTGGCACCCTATGATCCGCTCGCCACCAACTTCCTCCTGGTGCGCAAGCCGCCTTCGGCCGCGTACTGGCTCGGCACCGACGAGATCGGGCGCGACATTTTGTCGCGACTGATCTGGGGCGCGCGCGCCTCGCTTATGGCCGGGGTCATTTCCGTCGCCATCGCGGTCGGGGTGGGCGTGCCGGTCGGCCTCGTCTCGGGCTACTGCAAGGGCTGGGTCGACAGCCTGCTCATGCGCATTACCGATGCCTTGCTCGCCTGCCCCTTCCTCATCCTCGCCATCGCCATGGCGGCCTTCCTCGGCCCCAGCCTCTCCAATGCGATGATCGCCATCGGCATCACCACCACGCCCATCTTCATCCGCTTGACCCGCGGGCAGGTGCTGGCGGTGACGGTCGAGGACTATGTCGAGGCCGCCCGGGCCTTGGGCAATCCGCACATCCGCATCGCCTTGAAGCACGTGCTGCCCAACGTGCTGCCGCCGATCATGGTGCAATCGACCTTGGCGATCGCCACCGCGATCATCGCCGAAGCGGCCTTGTCGTTCCTGGGCTTGGGCCAGCAGCCGCCCTCGCCCTCCTGGGGCAGCATGCTCAACGTCGCGCGCAACTTCATGAGCCAGGCGCCCTGGATGTCCTGGTGGCCGGGCCTGGCGATCGTCACGGTGGTGCTGGCGTTCAATCTCTTGGGCGACGGACTGCGCGACGCGCTCGATCCCAAGGAGGGGTGAGCGCCGTCCGCCTCCGCCTGGTGTCGTGAATCTGAAATTCGTGAACACGAATTTCAGATTCAGGTCGACACGAGCTTATTGGATTTGCTGCCGCATGGCGAATGCCTCGGGCGGGAGTCCCGCTCACGACTGGGCCGAGTCCGGCAGATCGAGACTGCCGAGACACGGCAAGGCCCTCGGAGAACCGAGGGCCTGCGTGAACTTTACAGCAGCGCGGAATGTATTCTTTCGCCCCGACCGACGCATGGCATCGGCCGGCGCCGAAGACGGCCGGTCGAACCCGACCTAGCTGGTGGTCGTCTTCTTCGCCATCTTCTTCTTGGCGGCGGCGCTCTTGGCAGTGGTCGCCTTCTTCTTCGTCGCCATCGGCTTCTTGGCCACGGCCTTCTTCTTCATCGCCGGCTTCTTCTGCATCGTGGTCGCCGGCGTCTGCGTCTGGGCATAGGCGGCGTTGCTCATGACCGGCTGGGCCACGAATAGGCCGATCACCAGGGCCGCCGGAACCAGGAGAGCGAGTCGCATGGATTTATACTCTCGAATAAAGTGAACCTGGCCGCACTCTACGACTCCTCGAAGACAAAAACAACATTTTCATTAACCGAGTATTGAAAAGCGTGGCTCACGGAGTCATGAGCGCATGTGCTGCGCGCGGCAAGTCGAGGCTCGCCGCAAGCCCGCCCAGAGTGGAGCGCGCGAGCGCGATTCGTCCGCCATAGATGGCGGCGATGTCGCGCGCGATCGCCAGACCGAAGCCGGTTCCCGGCACCGCTTCGTCGAGGCGCGTGCCGCGCTCGAAAGCCTCGACGCCGAATGCGTCGGGCAGGCCCGGTCCGTCGTCCTCGACCGCGAGCATGAGGCGGTTGCCCTCGGCGCGCGCCGTTAGCCGCACCCGGTGGCGGGCCCATTTGCAGGCGTTGTCGACGAGATTGCCCAGCATCTCCTCCAGATCCTGCCGCTCGCCGAGGAAGACGAGCTCGGGCGCGCTGTCGATGCGAATGTCCAAATTACGCTCGGCATAGATCTGCGCCACGATCCGCCGCATGTCCTCGATCGTGGGCCTGACTTCGGTGCGCCGTCCGACCGGACCGCTGGCCCCGGCGCTGTGGGCGCGCGCCAGGTGATGCTCGACGTGGCGGTACAACACGGCTGCTTGCTGGCGCACCATGTCGGCCAAATTCCCGCTCTCGCCGCCGGCGCGCGCGGTCAGGACCGAGATCGGCGTCTTCAGCGCATGGGCGAGATTGCCGATATGGGTGCGCGCCCGCTCGACCACGAGATTGTTGTGATCGATGAGCGCGTTCACCTCCTCGACCAAGGGCGCCACCTCCTCCGGAAAGTCGGACGACAGACGCTCGCGCCTGCCGGCACGGATGTTGGCGATCTCGGCGCTGAGCCGCCGCAAGGGCTTCAAGCCAAGGCGCACCTGGGTGAACACCGCGCCGATGAGGCAGAGGCCGAGAAGCAGCAGAATGACCACCATGGCGGTATCGACCCGGGCGAGATCGGGAGCGATCGCCGCCAGGTCGACCGCGACCGAATAGTTGTAGCGGTGGTTGGAGCCCGGCAGGGTCAGCTCGAGCGCCACCAGCAGCAGCCGCTGGCCCTGGGGGCCATCGATCTCACTCTGCACCAGCCCGTCCTCGCCGCCGGCCACGCCCACCGGCAGGGTCTGATCGCCCAGGGACTCGGAGCGAAGCACGGGCAAGCCATCCACCCGGATCTGCCAATAGCGGCCCGAAAAGGGTTGGTCGAACTGGGCGTCGGGGAGCTTGCGGCTGAGCACCAGGCTGCCGTCGGGATTGATGTCGGTGATGAAGAGAAGCGTATCCAGGAGGATCTGGACGTCGTGGCCGAGATCGCGCTGGACCTGGCGGTGGAACAGGTTCGACAGCACGAGCCCGGCAACGAGGATGGCGCCGGCGATCCAGATCGTCGACAGCAGCAGCAGCCGGTCGCCGAGGGATCTAACCGCCATCGCTCTTCGCGGCTTTCCTTGCCTGTGACCGCATGAGCTCCGTCGCTGCCCCGATCCTCATGGAAGATCCGGGCTAGGCGGCATCACCATGTAGCCGAGGCCGCGGACGGTGATGATCACATCGACGCCGAGCTTCTTTCTGAGGCGGCCGATAAAGACCTCGATCAGGTTCGAGTCCTTGTCGTAGGTGTGGTCGTAGATGTGCTCCGCCAGCTCGGTGCGCGACACCGCCTTGCCCTGGTGATGCATGAGATAGGAGAGAATCTTGTATTCCTGGCCGGACAGGCGCACGGGCACGCCGCCCACGGTCACGCGGTGCGCGCGCGTATCCAAGGTGAGGGGTCCGCAAACCAGCTCCGCCTTGGCGTGGCCGGCGGAGCGGCGGATCACGGCGCGCAGGCGCGCCAGCACCTCTTCCATCTGAAACGGCTTGGTCACGTAGTCGTCGGCGCCGGCATCGAAGCCTGCCACCTTCTCGCTCCACCGGCCGCGCGCCGTCAGGATGATGACCGGCATCTGGCGCTGCTCGGCCCGCCAATGCTTCAGAACCGAGATCCCGTCGCGGCTGGGCAGGCCCAAATCCAGCAGCACCGCGTCATAGCTTTCGGTGTCGCCGAGAAAGTGTCCCTCCTCGCCGTCGGGCGAGAGATCGACCGCATAGCCCTGCTGGCGCAGCACCTCGGCGATATGCGGGCCCAGCTCCGGATCGTCTTCAACGACGAGGATTCGCATCAGCGACCGCTTCCTGCGAGCAGCACTGCAAGCGCGCAAGCCGGGAGCCGCTCGCCGCCGCACTCGGGATTGGGATCGGCATCGGCCTGGCCGGGACGACGGCCGGCAAGCGTCAGGCAAGCGCCGGTGATGACGCTAACAGGGACCATGTCACTTCGCCCCCCAAGGCGGAATTAAGCTAGCACGCCCGGCCCTTGGCGACGAGATTGCTCGCCGCTCGGCCAAGGATTCGCGCGGTTTTCCTCTGCGTTGCCGGCACGCGCCCGCCGAGGCTTGAGCAATCTCCGGTTAGGAACCGCACCGGCTCGATCGGTCTCGGTGGTGCCTTAGGCAAGCCAAGCCAAGACGGTGATCAGGAGCGAGGCGGCCACGCCGCCGGCGGCAAAAACCCCCGGCAGACCTGAAGCGTCATTTATGAACCAGAGCACGATTACCCCTTCCAATCAGTCTATATTATCTATATTTATCATAATCATCGCCATTCTCCAGAGTGATCGCTCGAAATTGTGACCGGCGGCGCGAACCGGCGCTTGCGGCTGGCGGCGCGACGTTGCGCTGTTGCTGAAAGGCGGCGGGCGTATTATGAGACAGTCAAGCTAGTTGGAAGATCGTGCAGGCAGTGGTCGAACGAGTGCTGGAAGCGCATCGCGCCAACTTTGACAGCGTTGAGTCTCGGTCGACCGGAGGCCGCGGTTGCGGCAACGAGTGTCCGGTCGGGCGCAAGAAGGGATAACGAATGCGCGGCCAGCCCCCTCCTGTCATCAAGGTGACGGATCTCATCGCGAAGGAATTCGCGAAGTTCCTCAATCGTGTGCAGAACGAGCATTCGGACGCCTTGGGCTCGTTCCTGATCGAGAGCGAATGGGAGCGCTACAAGGGCGACGCCGAGGGCGTGCTCAAATCCTTCGAGATGTCGGGCTACGCCATTTTGCCGCGCGATCCGAGCGAGACCATGATCGCCAAGGCCGACAGCTCCTTCCAAGCGAGCAAGAGCCTGTTGGGCCCGCGCGGCTTCCGCATCTACGTCACCACGATCTATCGCTCGATGGTGGACGCCTGGATGGCGACGCGCGACCCGCAGCTGATCACCGACATCATTTCGATGGCGCTGTCGCGCTCCTCCAATCCCGGGCGCCGGGAAGCCGCCTCGATGATGGACAACTCCTTCCGCCGCTATGCCAAGACCGCCGGGGAGATCCTCAACGATCTGGAGAAGTCCGGCTTCCTGGTGCTGCCCGACGAGGCGACGCCGCACATGATCTCCGCCGCCGTCGCGCAGACTGCCGAGCAGCGGGCCAACGCCAAGATGATCGGCGCCGACCCGAAATACTTGAAGTCGATCTACGAGAACCTGGTGGCCTCGCGCCCGGACGACTGCCGGGCCCCGAAGGCCTGATCGTCTCATCTATCGATTGTCATGTGCGGGGTGGACTTTAGGAGGGGGTGATCCTCTCGTCGGTCCGCTCTCCGCGGCCTCGACTCCGAAATCCCCTCCCCCGTCTCGGCCTTCGGCCTGCCCGGCCATGACGGTCTTTGGGATTGCGCCTTGCGAGAAAGCTCGGCGGCGCCGACTCAGCGGTTCGGGCGTTTCTTGTAGGCCTGCGCCAAGACCTTGAGCGTGCGCTGGTGCTTGACGCTTGCCGGCCCTTCGTCGGCCACCGGGCCGGGATCGACCTCAACCCGCTTGCCCCCGCCCAAAGCCTGGATGACCGCATCGAGGGCCGGACGTCCGGAAGCGGGCTTGGCTCTGGCCGGGCGGGCGGCGCGTGCGGCGGCGCGCTGCACGGCGAAGCCGCAGAGATTGGCGAAGAACGGCCGCACCAGCGCACTCTTCAGCCGCCCGTCCTCCTCGGCCCAGGCTTGCAGGATCCGGGCGGCCCGACGCTTGTCGCCCTCGGCCACCTTGAGCGCCTCCAGCGCCTTCGCCTCGACATAGTCCCGGCTCATCCCATCCCCCCGGAACCGCAACCCCGATCCCTCAGGCTCAAGTGCGCTCCCACCCTTTCGGCGAAGCGGCCGAGAGGGTAGCATGGAAGCGGAACTTTCGGCAGACGGAGGATCGGTTTCATGGCGGGTATGCTCGGCATCGGCGGCCTCGATCACGTGAACATCCGCACCCGCGACCTCGAGCGCTCCCAGCGCTTCTATCAGGATGTGCTGGGCATGCGCCTCGGCCCGCGGCCGGCGTTCACCTTTCCCGGCGCCTGGCTTTATGTCGGCGACCAGCCGGTCGTCCATCTCGTCGGCGATCCGAAAGCCCCACAGGGCTCGAAGGCCGCCTTCGATCACGTCGCCTTCGCCGCCAGCGGCATGGCGACGTTTAAGCGCCGCCTGGAGAAGGCTGCGATCGGCTTCGAATCGCGAATCGTTCCCGGCGCCCGGCGCTACCAGATCTTCTTGACCGATCCCGACGGGGTCAAAGTCGAGCTGCAGTTCGACGCCGCCCGCGAGGCGCGGCTGAAGGCCAAGACGCCCCAGCGGCGCGCACCCGGGGCCAAGAGCACGAGCAAACGACGGCCGGTCGGCGCCCTGCGTCGCAACGGCGCGCCCGCCCACCGCTAGGCACCGGCGATGCCCGGTCCGAAGCGATCCTGGCCGATGCTGGAGCAAGGCCGCAGGGCCTTGCTGATCGAGCTGGCGGCTTGTCTCCTGCTGGTTCTGGCGGCACCCCGCCACCTGGCGGCAGCGCAGCCGGCCAGCGCCGAGGAGATCCTCGCTTCGGTCGTGGCCGTTCACGCGAAGGTTCCCGGCACGGCGCGCACCGCCAAGACGCTCGGCAACGATCGCCGCGGCAATGGTGTCGTCATCGCCAATCCCGGCGGCGGCGCATCGGTGCTGGTGCTCACCATCGGCTATCTGGTGATCGAGGCCGACGAGATCGAAATCATCGGCAATGATGAGCGCGCAGTGCCGGCGAGCCTGCTCGCCTACGACCCCGCGAGCGGCTTCGGCCTACTGCGTCCGACCGCACCCATCGATCTGAAGCCGATCGAGCTCGGCGACAGCGCCTCCCTCGGCGAAGGTGCCGCCGCACTCGTCGCCGGCCATGGCGGTGCGGCGCGGGCGCGGGCGGTTCGCATCGTCTCCCGCCGCACCTTCGCCGGCGCCTGGGAATATCTCGTCGACGAGGCGATCTTCACCGCCCCACCCTACGGCGAATTCGGCGGGGCGGCGCTCATCGCCACCGACGGCAAGCTCGTCGGCATCGGCTCGCTCATCCTCAGCGAAGCCGCGAGCGGCGTTCCAGGCAACATGTTCGTGCCGACCGACCGGCTGAAGCCGATCCTCGCCGACATGGTGGCCAAGGGCCGCCCGAGCGCGCCACCCCGGCCGTGGCTCGGCATCAACACCCAGGAGGTCCGGGGTCAGCTGTTCGTGACCAGCGTCTCGGCCGACGGCCCAGCGGCACGCGCCGGAATCAAGGAGAACGACGTCGTGCTCGCCATCCATGGCCGGCCGGTCGAGGATCTGGCCGACCTCTATCGCAAGCTTTGGGCCGAAGGGCCGGCGGGGACCGAGGTGCCGGTCACGGTCCTCAAAGGGCGGCGCGTGGTCGTGGTTCCGGTTCCCTCGGCCGATCGCACGAGCTACCTACGGCTCAATCCCACCTATTAACCGGGTCGATGCGGGCCACCACTGCTACCAGTTGTGGGGCGCGCTTGTCGCTCCCTAGTCTTCTCACGTATAGTGCAGCGCACAAAGAATCTTGCGAAGCAGCAGGATTGGGTTGGTTCGTCGGCGTAACGAGCGAAAGCCACCGAGCGATGAATGAACTGAATGGCCATGGCTACTACCTTGAGGATCTGAAGGTCGGCATGTCCGCGCGCTACGCAAAAACCATCACCGATGCGGACGTGGTGCTCTTCGCCGGGATCTCGGGCGACACCAATCCCGTGCACCTCGATGAGGAATTCGCCAAGGAGACGATGTTTCACGGCCGCATCGCCCACGGCATGCTGAGCGCCAGCTTCATCTCGACCGTGCTCGGCACCAAGCTGCCGGGGCCCGGCTGCATCTATCTCAGCCAGAATCTGAAGTTCCGCGCGCCGGTGCGCACCGGCGACACGGTGGTGGCCCTGGCCACCATCACCAGCATCGTTCCGGAGAAGAAGCGGGTGGTGATGGAAACCACCTGCCGGGTCGGCAATCAGGTGGTGCTGGAGGGCGAGGCCACCGTCATGGTGCCGGCGCGGGCTGCCTAGAAGACCGGTTCCCGGGCCGCCATCGGCTTAGAGGGCCGGTTCCTTGACCTTCCGAATCGATCGGGCAATATTATTTCCATGGCACTGAGCCTCCGCATGGTTGGGCGAATTAGCGCCCCGGTCCTCGCCCAGGACCGGGTTGCCGCAACGTTCCCCGCCCCGTCCGCGTCGGAGTCTCCCTGCCATGGCGTTCATTCCCGCCCGATCATCTGAGCCGAAAGCAAGACAGTGCTGGACGGCGAGGCCGCCATCGCGCCGGCTATCCCCTGTCGCCGCCGCTAGGCCAGGCGCAAAAGCATTTGACTATGCGCGCCCCGCCACCGGAAAACTCGCCCCGACACATGGGCTCGGAGTGCTGGGCCCGCAGGGGTTAGCCCGTATGCAGCTCTTTCGCCATCACACCGGATTGCCCGACACGGCCCAGGGCGGCGTGGTCGCGATCGGCAATTTCGATGGGCTGCATCTCGGCCACCAGCGCCTGATCGACGAGGCCGGCCGGCTCGCCCGGGAACGGGGGCGGCCGCATGCGGTCATGACCTTCGAGCCGCACCCCAAGCAGCTCTTTCGCCCCGGCACGCCGCCGTTTCGCCTGACACCGTTCCGCACCAAGATGCACGTGCTCGAGGGGCTCGGGCTCGACGTCGTCTATGTGCTCACCTTCGATCGAACCTTCGCCCAGCGCTCGGCGGAGAACTTCATCGAGGAAGTGCTGGTCCAAGGCTTGGGCGCCTGCCACGTCGTCGTCGGCTTCGACTTCTGCTTCGGCCATCAGCGCCGCGGCACCGTCGACATGCTGACCCAAGCCGGAAGCCGGCTCGGCTTCGGTGTCACCCGCGTGGAGCCGATCCTCGATGTCTCGGGCCAACCCTATGCCTCCAGCCGCATCCGCCGTCTCTTGGGCGAAGGAAATCCGGCGGAGGCGGCTGCACTCCTCGGGCGGCCCTGGGAGATCGACGGCAGGGTGGAACCGGGCGCTCGGCTGGGCCGCACCCTCGGCTTTCCGACCGCCAACTTTCGTCTGGGCGAGACCCTCAACCCGGCCTTCGGCATCTATGCCGTGCGCGTGATGGCTCCGGCGCTGAAGCCGGACCACTGGTACGACGGCGTCGCCAATATCGGCATCAGGCCAACGGTCGCGAATGTAGGCGTCTTGGTCGAAGCGCATCTGTTCGACTTTGAGAGTGATCTCTATGGCCAGCACCTACGCATGGAGGTCATCGACTTCATCCGGCCCGAGGCGAAATTCGCCGGGCTCGAGGAGCTGACGAAGCAGATGCACGAGGATGCGGCGGCGGCTCGTGCCATCCTCGGCCATCGGCGGCCGGCCGGCCGGCAAAAGGTGGGCTCATGACCACGGACTACAAGCAGACGGTGTTCCTGCCGTCGACCGAGTTTCCCATGCGCGGCAATCTGCCCAAGCGCGAGCCCGAGCTCCTCAGGCACTGGGGCGAGATCGATCTCTGCCGGCTCCTGCGCGAGCGCTCGAAGGGCCGGCCGAAATTCGTGCTGCATGACGGTCCGCCCTACGCCAACGGCAACATCCACATCGGCACGGCGCTCAACAAGATCCTCAAGGACCTGGTGAACCGAGCCCAGCAGATGCTGGGCAAGGATGCCAACTACGTGCCGGGCTGGGACTGCCATGGCCTGCCGATCGAGTGGAAGATCGAAGAGGAATATCGCGCCAAGGGCAAGGACAAGGACGCGGTGCCGATCCTGGAGTTCCGCCAGGAATGCCGCGCCTTCGCCGTGCACTGGATCGGCGTGCAGATGGCGGAGTTCCGCCGGCTCGGCGTCGAGGGCGATTGGCAGCAGCACTACGCCACCATGGCGCATGCGGCCGAGGCGCAGATCTATCGCGAGATCGGCAAGTTCCTGCTGAATGGCGGTCTCTACCGGGGCGACCGGCCGGTCATGTGGTCGGTGGTGGAAAAGACCGCGCTGGCGGAAGCCGAGATCGAGTATCACGACCACAAATCGGCGACCGTCCATGCGCGCTTTCCGATCATCAAGGCGAGCCATCCGGCGCTCGCGGGCGCCTCGGTCGCGATCTGGACCACCACGCCTTGGACGCTGCCCGGCAACCGGGCCATCGCCCATGGCGTCGCCGGCGACGCAGAGCCCTTCGACTACGCCGTCCTCACCGTCGCCGCCGTCGGCGACGGCAGCCTCGCGCGCATCGGCGAGAAGCTCGTCGTCGCCAAGGCCTTGCAAGCCTCGGTCGAAGCGGCGTGCCGCTTCACCAGCGATCCCGGCGCCACGGTCACGCTCGCCGCCGCCGCGCTCTCCGGCACGATCTGCCGGCATCCCTTCCATGGACAGGGCTACGACTTCGACGTGCCGGTGCTGGCCGGCGACTTCGTCACCACCGAACAGGGCACCGGTTTCGTCCACATCGCCCCCGGCCACGGCACCGACGACTTCGAGCTCGGCCGCAAGCACGGACTGGAGATCCCGCGCACTGTCGGCGAGGACGGCAGCTACTATCCCCATGTGCCGCTGTTCGCCGGCAAGCGCGTCTATACGGCGGCGGGCAAGCCCGGCGATGCCAATGGCGCCATCATCAAGACTCTGGCCGAGGCGACGATGCTCATCGCCAAGGGCAGTCTGGTGCACAGCTATCCGCATTCCTGGCGCTCGAAGGCACCGCTCATCTTCCGCAACACGCCGCAGTGGTTCATCTCCATGGAGACGAACGGCCTCAGGGCCACCGCGCTCCAGGCCATCAACGACTCGCGGTTCGTGCCCGAGAGCGGGCGCAACCGGCTCTACTCCATGATCGAGCAGCGCCCGGACTGGTGCATCTCGCGCCAGCGGGCGTGGGGCGTGCCGATCGCGGTCTTCGTCAACAAAGAGACAGGCGAGCCCTTGCGCGATCCCGCCGTGATCGAGCGCATCGCCGCCGCCTTCGAGATCGACGGGGCGGATGCGTGGTATGCCGGCGATCCCTCGCGCTTCCTCGGCAACGACCACAATCCGGATGACTTCGAAGCCATCCGCGACATCGTCGATGTCTGGTTCGAGTCGGGCTCGACCCATGCCTTCGTCCTGGAGGCGCGGAAGGATCTCGGCTGGCCGGCCTCGCTCTATCTCGAGGGCTCCGACCAGCACCGGGGCTGGTTCCACTCCTCGCTCTTGGAATCCTGCGGCACCCGCGGCCGCGCTCCCTTCGATACGGTCCTGACCCATGGCTTCGTCATGGACGAGCAGGGGCGCAAGATGTCGAAGTCGCTCGGCAACACGGTCGCCCCGCAACAAGTCACCGATCAGTACGGCGCCGACATTCTCCGGCTCTGGGTGGTGTCCCTCGACTACACCGAGGATCTGCGCATCGGCCCGGAGATCCTGAAGCACCAGGCCGAGCTCTATCGGCGCATGCGCAACACGCTGCGCTATCTCCTGGGCGCGCTCGCCGGCTTCTCACAGGCGGAGATCGTCCTACCCAAAGACATGCCGGAGCTGGAGCGCTGGGTCCTGCATCGCCTCTTCGAGCTCGACCGCTTCGTGCGCCAAGCCGTCGAGGACTACGACTTCCATCGGCTCTTCACCGCGCTCCACACCTTCGCCACCGTCGATCTCTCCGCCTTCTATTTCGACGTGCGCAAGGACGCGCTTTACTGCGATGCGCCGGACTCGCCGCGGCGGCGGGCGACGCGCACGGCGATGAACGCGCTGTTTTCCTGCCTCACCGCCTGGCTTGCCCCGGTGCTCTGTTTCACCGCCGAGGACGCCTGGCTCAATCGCGGCACCGCCGTGCCCGACGATGCTGCCGAAAGCGTGCATCTCCGGGTCTTCCCTCAGGTGCCCGAGGCGTGGCGGGACGAGGCGCTCGCGGCCAAATGGGAGAAGATCCGCGCGGTCCGCCGCGTCGTGACCGGCGCTATCGAGCTCGAGCGGGCCAGCAAGCGGATCGGCGCTTCGCTTCAGGCGGCACCGAAGGTTTGGGTCAATCCGCCCTACGCGCGAGCCTATGACGGGCTCGACCCGGCGGAAATCTGGATCACGTCGGCGGCCGCCCTGATCGAGGCCGAGGGCGAAGCCCCCGGCCCCGATGACGCCTTCCGGCTCGCCGAATTGCCGGGGATCGCGGTGGCGCCGGAGCTGGCTCCCGGCCAGCGCTGCGAACGCTGCTGGCGGGTCTTGCCCGAGGCAAAGGAGCATGGCGCGCTCTGCCGGCGCTGCGAGGGCGTGGTCGGCGGCGCGGCCAGGGCCGCGGACTAACGTTGACGCGACGGCTGGCAATCGGGCTGGCGCTGGCGCTGGCGGTCGTCGGGCTGGATCAGCTGGTCAAGAGCTGGTTGCTCGGCCTCATCTTTTTCCCCCCGCAGCAGATCGTGGTCACCGCCTTTTTCAACCTGACGCCGGTGTGGAATCGGGGCGTGACCTTCGGACTCTTGTCCCAGGGCCACCCCGCGGGCCCCTGGGCTTTCTCTGCCCTGGCGCTCGTGGTGGTGGGTGTGCTCCTGGTCTGGCTGGTCCGGGCGAGGGACTGGCTGCTAATTCTGGCGATTCCGCTGGTCATCGGCGGCGCCATCGGCAATGTCATCGACCGGACCCGGTTCGGGGCGGTCGCGGATTTCCTCGATTTTCATGCTCTTGGCTGGCATTTCTGGGTTTTCAATCTCGCCGACGCGGCGATCACGGTCGGAGCCGCCTTGCTGATCTTGCATGCCTTGTTCCAGCGCTCGCCCGAAAGTGATAAATAAACTTCAATTGTGGGGAGGCAAGCGCCCGTGACTCTCAACCCTCGTGTCGTCTCAGTCGGTGCCGTCCTGGCGAGCCTCGCGCTCGCCGGCTGCGCCGATGACGCCAGGAAGATGCTCGGCCTCGGCAAGAATGCGCCCGACGAGTTCCAGGTCGTCGCGCATGCTCCCCTCAGCATCCCGCCCGATTCCCAGCTACGGCCGCCCACGCCCGGTGCCAGCCGCCCGCAGGAAGCCTCGCCCAGCCTGAGCGCGCGCGCCGCAGTGCTCGGCAATGGCAGTCCCGCGCCCGTCGGTACGCCCCAGCCGACGGCCCCGGCCAGCGGGAATACCCAGACCGCCTCCGTCGCCAGCGACCCGCCACCGCCGAGCTCTGCCCCGCGCAACCCGGTGTCGGCGATGGTGATCGGCGGTGCCGCCCCCACCGTTCCGGCATCGGCCAATGCGCCGGGTGTCCTCGGCCGGAGCGCAGCAGCGCCCGCCGGCACCCCGAGCCCTGCCGCCGCGGCTCAGCCGGCCGATTCTCGCTCCGCTTCGGGCGAGCAGGCGCTGTTGAGCCGTCTCGGCGCCGACAAGGCGCTTCCGAACATCCGCTCGGTCTTGACCGAGGAGCTGACCCAGCTCGCCGCTGCGGATGAACCGACGATCAACAAGCTCTTGTGGTGGCGGAAGCCGGAGGCGCCGGCAAAGATCCTGGACGCCAGCAAGGAAAGCCAGCGCCTGCAGGAGAATGCCGCGCTCGGCAAGCCGGCGACCGAGGGCGAGACGCCGAGCATCAAGCGGGTCGGCAAGAGCATCTTCGAGAACTGGTTCTAGCGCCGGCGAGCCGGGAGGCCACCCCAAGCGGTCTCGGCCGGCGACAAATCCGTGCGCGCCGCTCCCGGCCGGCGATAGCGGGCCTGCCGCCGCAGTTTCGCCCAACTCCGAGGCCATTCTCGGGCGCTAGCTTGGAACCGGCAACCTCCGGCCTTAAGTTTAGCGGTGTCCATTGCTGCAAGGCAGGGAGGCTCCATGCTCTACGGCGGCGAGCGCGCCTGGATGTGCCGAATACGGCCGGTGCTAGGCCAGCTGGCGCTCGTGCTGGCGGTTTGCCTCGGCCCCAGTTGGGCTGCGGCCGCCGCTCTGTTCAACGCCGAGCGCGCCACCTTGCCCAATGGGCTCGAGATCGTGGTGATCCCCAATCATCGCGCGCCGCTGGTCGCCCACATGGTCTGGTACAAGGTCGGCTCCGCCGACGAGCGGCCCGGCAAGACCGGGATCGCGCATTTCCTCGAGCATCTCATGTTCAAGGGCACGAGCACGCTGGCCGCGGGCGAGTTCGCGCGCGTCATCTCCCGCAATGGCGGCCAAGACAACGCCTTCACCTCCTACGACTACACCGGCTTCTATCAGGACATCGCCGCCGACCGGCTCGAGCTGGTGATGCGGCTCGAAGCCGACCGCATGGCCAATCTCAAGCCTGCCGAGGCGGAGGTGCGCTCCGAGCGCGACGTGATCCTGGAGGAGCGCCGCTCGCGGGTGGACAACAGCCCCGCGGCGCTGCTGCACGAGGAAAAGTCGAACGCGCTCTTTCTCAACCATCCCTACCGCATGCCGGTGATCGGCTGGGCCCACGAGATGCAGGGGTTGACCCGCGAGGATGCGCTCGACTTCTACCGGCGCTACTACATGCCCAACAACGCCGTGCTGGTGGTCGCCGGCGACGTCACCATGGCCGAGGTCCGTCGGCTCGCCGAGAAATACTACGGCGTCATCCCCGCCGGCTCCGTGCCCGAGCGAAGCTGGACCAGCGAGCCGCCGCACCAGGCCGCCAAGCGGGTGAGCTTGACCAGCCCCCTCGTCGGCAATGCCTCGCTCAGCCGCTCCTACCTCGCACCTAGCTATCAGAACGGCCCGAGCGAGCACGCCTATGCGCTGCAGGTCCTGGCCGAGGTGCTGGGCTCCGGCCCGACCAGCCGGCTCGAACGGGCCCTGGTGCGCGATGGCGGGGCCGCGACCCGCGCCGGCGCCGGCTACGCCCCTGACCCGATCGGTCCTTCCACCTTCGACGTCTATGCCAGTCCGCGCGAAGGGCGCACGGTGGAGGAATGCGAGGCCGCCATCGACCAGGTGCTGGCACGCCTGCTTGCCGATGGCGTCGAGGCCGATGAGGTCGAGCGGGCCAAGCTGCGCATGCAAGCGAGCTATCTCTATGCCTTGGACAGCACCCGCGGACCGGCGCGGCTTTTCGGCGAAGCCTTGGTGCGGGGACGCACCATCGCCGATATCGAGGCTTGGCCGGAGCGCATCGCCAAGGTCACCCGCGAGGATGTGGAGCGGGCCGCGCGAGCCGTCATTCGCCTAGAATCCTCGGTGACCGGCGTGCTCCTTCCGAAGCGGACGTCATGAAGGGGAAGGCGAGGATGTCGACGTCGATTCCTCCGGCCGGCGCGGGTGCCGGGACGGCACCACCCGCTTCGGCTCGGCTCATCCTCTGCCTGGCGCTTTTCGTCGCGGGCCTGGTCTCCGCCCAGCCGGCCCATGCCTTTGCACCGATCCAGCAGATTGCCAGCCCCGGCGGCATCGTCGCCTGGCTGGTCGAGGATCACTCCGTGCCGATCGTGACCCTGGAGGCTTCCTTCGCCGGCAGCGGTTCCGCCGCCGATCCCCAAGGCAAGGAAGGGCTCGCCAATCTCACCGCCGAGCTCCTGACCGAGGGTGCGGGCCCGTATGACAGCGCCTCCTTCCAGACGCGCCTCGATGATCGGGCGATCTCGCTTGGATTCTCAGCCGGCGCCGAGCGCCTGCACGCGGCGTTGCGCACGCTCTCGCGCGACCGCGCCATCGCCTTCGAGATGCTGCGCTTCGCCTTGACCGAGCCGCGCTTCGACGCCGAGCCCATCGAGCGCGTGCGCGCGCAGATCCTGGCGCAGGTCCAGCGCTCCCGGCAGGATCCCCGCGCCATCGCCAATCGGGTCTGGTACAGCGCGGCCTTTCCCGGCCATTCCTATGGACGGCCCGGGCGCGGCACCGCCACCAGCATCGGCCGGATCCAGCGCGAGGATCTCCTCGGATTTGCCGCCGAACGCATCGACCGCGGCGGTCTCATCGTCTCGGTGGTCGGCGACATCACCGCGGCCGAGCTCGCGGGCCTCTTGGATCAGACCTTCGGTCGGCTGGCCTCCGGCGCCAAGGCGGATGACCCCAAGCCCGCCATCGCTTCCGGGCCCGGCGGGATCATGGTGGTGCCTCGCGCCATTCCGCAATCGGTCGTGACCTTCGGCCAGCCCGGCATCCTGCGCAGCGATCCCGACTTCATTCCCGCCTTCGTGCTCAACCACATCATCGGCGGCGGCGGCTTCGGCGCGCGGCTGATGACCGAGATCCGCGAGAAGCGCGGTCTCGCCTACGGCGCCAACAGCAGCCTCGTCGCCTTTCGCCTGAGCGGCTTGTGGATGGGCTCCGTCGCCACCCAGAACGGCCGGGTCGCCCAGTCGATCGACCTCGTCCGCCAGATCTGGCGCGAGGTGCGCGAGAACGGCGTCACCGCCGAGGAGCTGGCGGACGCCAAAACCTACCTCATCGGCTCCTATCCGCTCCGCTTCGACAGCTCGCGCGCCATCGCCGGGGCCTTGGCCCAGGTGCAGGAGGACAATCTCGGCATCGATTATTTCGATCGCCGAAACGCCCTCATCGAGCGGGTGTCCCTCGATGACCTCCGCCGCGTGGCCCGGCGTCTCATGGACCCCGAGGCGTTGGTTTTCGTCGTCGTCGGTCAACCCTCCGGGCTCGAGCCCACGCGTCCCGTTCCCGATCAACCGAGCTGACGAGCGCTTCGCCAAGATGCGTCACCACGTCCGCGAGACCGCATCGCCAGACCTCTGCCTCGTCCCGTTCGAGCATGACGTCGGCGGCTGGCTCGGCGAGAAGCTGGGCGCCTTCGGTTTGAGCCCGGACGAGCGCCGGCCCTTGTTCCAGCGCGGCGAGTACGGCCTGGATTGGCTGCGCCAGAGCTACGAGGATCGGAGCCTCCCGGTTCTGCATCTGCCGCGGGCCACATCCGATCTGGACGAGCTGGCGCCGATCGCCCGGAGCTGGCGCGAGCGCTTCGCCGCCATCGTGGTGCTCGGCATCGGCGGCTCCAGCCTCGGCGGCGCCACGCTCACCGCACTGGCGCAATCGGCGCTGACGGGGCCTGGGTCCGGTCCGCGCGTCATCTTCCAGGACTCGATCGACCCCACGAGCTGGACGCGGCTGATGACCTCCCTCGATTGCCGCCATACCGGCTTCATCGTCATCTCCAAGTCCGGCGGCACCGACGAGACCCTGGCGCAGTTCCTGGCGCTCCAGCAGCCGCTCTCCGGCTTGGACATGGCCGAGCGGGTGATCGTGATCACCGAGCCCAAGGCGAGCGTGCTCCGCGACCTCGCCCGGCGGCATCGCCTGCTCACCTTCGACCACGATCCCAATATCGGCGGCCGCTTCTCGGCCTTGAGCGTCGTGGGCTTGCTGCCGGCGATGATCGCCGGGCTGGACGCCCGCTTGCTTCGCCGCGGCGCCCAGCAGGTTCTGGATGCGACCTTGGCCGCAGGGCGGCCGGAGGATGCGGGTCCTGCGCTCGGCGCAGCCCTCGCCGTCGGCTACGCCGAAGCCCGCGGCATTCGTCAAAGCGTGCTCATGCCCTATGTCGACCGGCTCGCCTCGCTGTCGGGATGGTGGGCGCAGCTCTGGGCGGAAAGCCTGGGTAAGGGCGGCCATGGCATGACCCCGATTCGCGCCCAGGGGCCGGTCGACCAGCACAGCCAGCTGCAGCTCTATCTCGACGGCCCGCGCGACAAGCTCTTCACCCTCATCCTTGCCGACGCCGCCGGAAAAGGCCCGGTCCTGGCCAAGGATGGCCCGGCGCATCTGGCGGGAAGGCGTCTCGGCGACCTCCTCGATGCCGAGCAGCGGGCGACCGTCGACACCCTCATCGGCGCCGGCCGGCCCACCCGGGTCATGCGGCTGAATCGGCTGGACGAGGAGGGCCTGGGTGGGCTCATGATGCATTTCATGCTGGAGACGATGCTGGCCGCGCACCATTGGCGCATCGACGCCTTCGACCAGCCTGCGGTCGAGGACGGCAAGCGCCGGGCGCGGGCGCTGCTTGCCGGAACACCGCCCGAATGAGTATCCGTCGCCTGCCGGAGATCATCGTCAACCGCATCGCCGCGGGCGAGGTGGTGGAGCGGCCGGCAAGCGCGGTCAAGGAGCTGGTGGAGAACGCGCTGGATGCGGGTGCGTCCAGCGTCGCCGTTACACTGCGCGACGGCGGCCAGAGCCTGATCCTGGTCGAGGACGACGGCAGCGGCATCGCGGCGGGCGAGCTCGCGCTCGCGGTCGAGCGCCACGCCACCTCGAAGCTGCCCGACGACGATCTCCTGCGCATCCGCACGCTTGGATTCCGCGGCGAGGCGCTGCCCTCGATCGGCGCCGTCAGCCGCCTTGCCATCGCCAGCCGCGCCGAAGGCGCCGCCGAAGCCTGGCGCATTGAGGTCGAAGGCGGGCGGGTGGGCACGCCGGTGCCGGCGGCGCAGCCGAAGGGAACACGGGTCGAGGTGCGCGATCTCTTCTACGCGACCCCGGCGCGGCTCAAATTCCTGAAATCGCCGCGCACCGAGCTCGATCACTCGATCGATGCGGTTAACCGCCTGGCGATGGCGCATCCCCATGTCGCCTTCAGCGTGACCGATGGCCAACGCACCCAGCTACGGCTCGCCGCCAGCCAGGGTGAGCTCTTCGTTCGCCGTCTGGATCGCCTCGCCCAGATCATGGGCCGCGACTTCGCCGACAATGCGGTTCGGATCGACGCCGGCCGCGATTCCCTCAGGCTCACCGGCTATGCCGGGCTACCGACGCTCAACCGCCCGACCAGCCGCAGCCAGTATCTCTTCGTCAATGGCAGGCCGGTGCGCGACCGGGCACTCCTGGGTGCCATCCGCGCCGCCTACATGGACTTCCTCGCCTCCGATCGCCATCCGCTGGTCACGCTCTTTCTCGAGGTGCCCGCCGAGCTCATCGATGTGAACGTGCATCCGGCCAAGACCGAGGTCCGCTTCCGCGAGCCCGGCATGGTGCGCGGCCTCATCGTCGGCGCCTTGAAGCATGCCTTGGCCGATGCCGGCCACCGCGCCTCGACGACGGTCTCGGCGGCGACCCTCGGCGCCTTTCGCCCCGGTGTCCATGGCGGCTCGCCGTGGCGCTCCTCCGGCGGCGCCGTGTCCCCAGGCTTGGCCGAGCAGGCGCTGGCCTACCAGGTGCCGCTGGCAAGCACAGGCGCGAGTGGGGCGACGATCCCCGGCCTGTCGATGCCGGCCGCGGGCAAGCCCGTCGCGGTCGCCGACATCGCTCCCAGCGCCGAGCAGCCGCTCGGCGTGGCGCGGGCACAGCTGCACGGCACCTATATCCTGGCCGAGACCGCGACCGGCTTCGCCCTCATCGATCAGCATGCCGCCCATGAGCGATTGGTCTATGAGCGCATGAAACAAGCGCTGGGCGATGGCGGCATCAAGCGGCAGATCCTGCTCTTGCCCGAGGTGGTCGAGCTCGACGAGGCGGCCGCCAGCCGGCTCGGCGAACGGGCGGCCGAGCTGGCCGAGCTGGGCCTGGTCCTGGAGCCGTTCGGACCTGGTGCTGTGGTGGTGCGCGAGACTCCGGCCTTGCTGGGCGAGACCGATGTCAGAGGCCTCGTCAGCGATCTCGCCGACGAGCTGATTGAGCTCGATCAGGCCTTGAGCCTCAAGGATCGGCTGGCCGATGTCTGCGGCACCATGGCCTGCCACGGCTCGATCCGCGCCGGCCGCCGCCTCAATCAGGCGGAGATGGACGCGCTCCTCAGGCAGATGGAAGCCACCCCCCATTCCGGCCAGTGCAATCACGGCCGCCCCACCTATGTCGAGCTGAAGCTCGCCGACATCGAGCGCCTGTTCGGGCGGCGTTAGATCACCGGCCGCTTGGCGGCCAGCGCCGAGCGCGGCACCCGGCGGACCGTCTCGCGGTAGAGGATGTAGAGACCGCTCACGACCACGATGCCGGCGCCGAGCATGAGTCCCTGGCTCGGCACGTCGCCCCAGATGAGCCAGCCGAAGCCGATCGCCCAGACCAGCGCCGTGTAGGAGAAGGGCGCGTTGACCGAGGCGGGTGCCAGGCGAAACGCCTGGGTCCACCAATACTGCCCGACCGCCGAGCCGAGGCCGAGCGAGGCCAGCAGCAGGAAATCGAACGGGGTGGGCTGGACCCAGACGAAGGGCTGCATCGGCAGGGCCAGGAGGAAGGTGAACAAGGCCTGGTAGCTCACCATGGCGACCGCTGTCTCGCTCACCGTCATGGCGCGCACGCTCAAGGAGAGGCAGGCGCCGATGAGCGCGTTGGTGAGCGCCAAGAGGGCGCCGAGCTGGATCAGGCTGCCGCCGGCCCCAGGCCGAACCATGATGAGGACGCCGATGAATCCCAGCATCACCGCACCCCAGCGATGCACCCCCACCTTCTCGCCCAGGACCGGCACCGAAAGCGCGGTCAGGAACAAGGGCGAGGCATAGGTGATGGCGACCGCGTCGGCGAGCGGCATCATGCCGTAGGCGGTGAAGATGGCGACCATGGAGATGAACTGCACCCCGGCCCGACTCACATGCCAGAACGGATGCCGCGTGCGCAGGACGGCGATTCCGCCGCTCCGCCAGATCAGCCAGGCGCAGGGGATGACGGCGAAGAGAGAGCGGAAGAGCAGCACCTGGGGTGCGGCATAGGTCTCCATCAGCCACTTCACCAGCACGTTCAGGAGCGCGAACAGCAAGACCGAGGCCGACATATAGGCGATGCCGCGCTTGATATCCTCGCGGGTGGGTGTGGGGAGCAAGAGGGCTGGCAAGGGAGATCGGGGCTCGGACGGCTTCCGGCGCATCCTATTGTGCCGCGCCCAGCCGGACCAGTGCCCGCTCTGCATGGCGGTCAGGCCGGCCTCGCATGCGGCGCCCGCTCCTTCACGCTGGTGTCGACGGCTTCTCGCGGCCCCGCGCCTCGCGCTGGAAGATGTAGACGCCGCTGCCGGCGATCAAGAGCGCCCCCATCCAGGTGGCGAGCGCGGGCAGATCGCCGAAGACCAGGAATCCGAAGGCCGCGGTCCAGACGAGCTGGCTGTAGTCGAAGGGAGCGACCAGGCTCGCCGGGGCGAACCGATAGGCCTGAGTCAGGAAGTATTGCGCCACGCCCCCCAAGGTGCCGAGCAGGGCAAAGAGCAGAAGCGCCCGCCAGTCCGGCCAGGTCCAGGAGAAGGGCTGCACCAAGCCGAGGACGAGGGTGCAGAAGAAGCCATAGTAGAAGACGATGGTCAACTTTCCTCGCTGCGGCTCAACGTGCGCAGCAAGACCGAGACGAGGCCATAGAAGAGGCAGGAGGCGAGTGCGGCCACCACGCCCATCTCGAAGATCCGGCCCTCGGGGCCGGCGATCACCAGCACGCCGAGGAAGCCGACGAGGATGGCCGACCAGCGCCGCCAGCCGACCCGCTCGCCCAGGAGCGGAATCGACAGCAAGGTCACCACGATCGGCGTGCCGAAAAAGATCGCGACCGTGTCCGTGGCCGGCAGCAGCTTGAAGGCGTAATAGAGCGAGCCCATGGCGCCCAGGCCCAAGAGTGCCCGCAACAAATGCCCCATGGGATGCTTGGTCCGGATCAGCCCGATGCCGCCCGCCCGCCACACCATGAGGAGCGCGGTCGGCAGCGCAAACAGGCTGCGGAAGAACATGATCTCCGTCGTCGGAAAGCCGTCCGACAGGTATTTGATCAGCACATTGGTGACCGAGAACACCGCGGCGGCGATGAGCATGGAGGCGATGCCGAGCGGGCGGCGGTCGGCAAGGGCGGGGCGGACGCCCCCGGCGGAGGCGGCGGGTAGGGTCAAGGCAGGCGATCCTACCAGCGCTCTCGGGCCCGGCCAAAGCCGCCGCGCCGGATCCGTGCTATAATTTTCTCATGGGCCGAACCTTCTTGATCCGCGCATTGCTGGCATCGCTGGCGGCAGTTCTCGTGCTGGCTGAGCTCGGCGCGGCCCAAGCGGAAGAGACGAAAAAGAAGCGCAAGGATCTTTCGACCGAGCAGACCTATGAGCGGAAATTGCCGGAGACCTATGCGCCCTTCGGTCCCTATACCATCCGCAATTTGCAGGACGGCAAGATATTCGAGGGCCGGGTCACCGTCTCGGTCGAGGCCATCAACTCCTCCGCCCGGCAGATGCTGTGGGGCAACAAGCCGCTGGTGAACGGCATCCTGTTTCCGCTGGCGGTGAAGCTGTTCGAGGGGGGGCGGCCGACACCCTCGCGGGTGGAGGGCTTCAAGAAGGAGGCGCAAACGGCGCTCGATGCCCGCTTCAAGGGGCAGATCAAGGGCGTCTACGTCAAGGACGTGATGGGCTAACCCCGCCCGTCCGCAGCCGCAAGGAAGACCAGCTTCGCCTTGCCGTAGCGACGCTCCTCCAAGAGACGAAACGCCTCGGAATCATCGATGTCCTCGGCGGCCGCGACCTCGACCACGACCAAGGCGCCGGGCTTGAACCAGCCGCCTTCGCCGAGCGCCGTCAGCGCCTTCTGGGCGAGGCCCCTCCCATAGGGCGGATCGAGGAAGGCAAGGTCGACGGCAGCCTTGGCCCGGCCGGGGCGCGTCGCATCCACGGCGATGAGCGTGGTTTCGGCCTCGACCGCAAGCGTGCGGATGTTGCGCCGGAGCGAGGCCAGCGCCTGTCGGTCATTCTCGAGAAAGCTCACATGGCTGGCGCCGCGGGAGAGGGCTTCGAGCCCGAGCGCGCCGGTGCCGGCGAACGCGTCCAGGACCGCGGCACCCTCTAAGCCCACGCCCCAATCGCCATGCGCGAGGGTGTTGAACAGCGCCTGGCGGGCGCGACCCGAGGTCGGACGCACATCGGTGCCCGGCGGCGCTTCGATGGTCCGGCGCTTGAACCGACCGGCGATGATCTTCACCGCCGCCTGCCTCCGTGAGCGGCCGGGACCCCCACACGGCCGATCTGCTCGCGCAAGACCTTGCCGGTGACCTCCTCGACTTGACCCGGGCTGAGATGGCCCAGCTGGAAGGGACCGTAGGCGATCCGGATGAGGCGGGTGACGGACCAGCCCAGATGCTCCATCGCCTTGCGGACCTCCCGGTTCTTGCCCTCCCTCAGCGCGACGGCGAGCCAGGCATTGCTGCCTTGCTGGCGCTCGAGCGCTGCCTCGATCGGGCCATAGGCAACGCCGTCCACGGTGATGCCCTTGCCAAGCGGCCGGAGCGCCTCGGCATCGACGCGCCCGTGCACCCGCACCCGGTAGCGTCTGATCCAGCCGGTGCTGGGCAGCTCCAAATGGCGCGCGAGCGCTCCGTCATTGGTCAACAGGATGAGGCCTTCGGAGTTGAGGTCGAGACGGCCGACTGAGATCACCCGCGGCAAGTCCTGGGGCAGATTGTCGAACAAGGTCGCCCGCCCTTCGGGATCGCGATGGGTGGACAAGAGGCCGCGCGGCTTGTGATAGCGCCAGAGCCTGGTCTTCTCGGCTGCCGGCAACGCCTTGCCGTCGACGGTGATCTGGCTCGCCTGGGTCACCAGCACGGCCGGACTGTCGAGCACCTTGCCGTCGACCGCGACCCTTCCGTCGGCGATCATGCGCTCGGCCTCGCGGCGCGAGGCAAGCCCAGCCCTAGCGATGCGCTTGGCGATGCGTTCGCCCTCATCCTTGGATTCGCTCATGGCCGGGATATAGCACTTCGCCGTTGCCGCACCCTATGCCTTGGCCCGCGATCGGGCCCTCTTCGTCTTGACGCCCCCTCGTCTTGACTACTGGGGGCGCATCCCGTGAAGCTGCGCCATGCAGGCTCACGATCCGGCCCTCCCGCCCATGCTGCGCGCCATCCGCGCGGCCGAGGCCGCCGCCGGACGCGGCGAGGTTCCGGTGGGTGCCGTGGTGGTGGACGGGCCGAGCGGCAGGGTGCTGGCGGAAGCGGGCAACCGCGTGGAAGAGCTCAAGGATCCGACCGCCCATGCCGAGCTGCTGGCGCTCCGCCAGGCCGCCTCAATCCTGGGTGCCCCGCGCCTGGACGCCTGCGATCTCTACGTCACCCTCGAGCCCTGCGCCATGTGCGCGTCCGCCCTCGCCCATGCCCGCATCCGCCGGCTCTATTTCGGCGCCTATGATCCCAAGGGGGGTGCGGTCGAACACGGGGCGCGTCTGTTCACGCTTCCCGGCTGCCTGCACCGTCCGGAGGTCTATGGCGGCATCGAGGAGAGCCGGGCGGCCGAGCTCCTGCGCGGCTTCTTCCGGGAGCGGCGGTAGATTGCTTCCCACGTGCAAGCGCCGTCTGCGGCACGCGTCTTCAATCTGCGGCGTTTAGAAAGATTATGCCGTCCGCCGCACCGCGTCTTGTCGCGCCATCGTGACATCGAGGAGCAGCAGCGGTCCGCAATTCATGCTAAGCTTGCTTTGGGTCCGGGGGCAGACGACCCATTTGCTAGACCGTATGAGGCTGGCGATGGATATCCGAAGCTCCCCTTCTGCCCAAGCCGGGTTCGCCCCGGCTCTCCTGGGATCCGCGAGATCCCTTGGCCCAGGCCAGGTGTTTTGCGGCTTTCTCGTGCTCCAGCTCCTCGCCTGGACGCTGATTCCCGCCCTGGTCACCGACAACGCTTCGCTCGACGTCATCGAGGGCTTCGCCTGGGGCCACGAATGGCAATGGGGCTACCACAAGGGCCCGCCGCTCTTCGCCTGGCTGCTCGAGCTCACGCGCTTGGCTGGGGGCACCAGCCTCTGGGGCGTGTTCCTCCTCAGCCAAGTCTGCCTCGCCGTCATGTTCTATGGCGTCTGGCGGCTGGCATCCGACATTCTGGGCGACGACGACGCCATCATCGCGGTCCTGCTGCTCGCCACCATCTACTACTTCAACTTCCCGACGCCGGAATTCAATCCGATCATCCTCGAGTTCCCGTTCACGGCGCTCATCGGCTGGATCGGCCATCGCGCCCTGAAGCAGGACCGGAGCGGCGACTGGGCGCTGCTCGGAGCATTGACGGCCCTGGGCATGCTGTCGCGGTACTCGATTGTCACACTCTTGATCCCGATGGCGATGTTCATGCTGAACCACCCGGCGGCGCGGCGGCTTCTGATGCGCCCGGGGCCGTATATCGCCCTCGGCCTCGCCATCCTCCTCATTTCGCCGCACCTCCTGTGGATGCACGCCCATGGCTACGAGTCCGTCGCCTATGTGCAGGATCGCGCCCGCGTCGCGGCCGATCCGCTGAACGGTGTCGTGTTCGCCGCCCGCTTTGCGCTGAGCCAGCTGTTCGCCCTGGCCCCGGTGGGCTTCCTCGTCCTCATCCTCACGCAGATCCGCGCCGGCCCGGCGGATCGGATCGTCGCCATCGCACGGGAGCCCGATAGCTTCGATCGACTCTATATTTCCGTGCTGGCCCTAGGCCCCTTCGCCTTCTCGATCTTCATCTCGATCGTGACCGGCCATGGCTTGCGCAGCATGTGGGGCGCGCCGCTTTGGGTGTGGATCACTCTTTGGGTGATCATGATGGTGCGACCGCACTTCACGGCGTTGCGGCTCAAATGGTTTCGCCTCGCATGGGCGGCCCTGTTCGTCTTGCCGCTGGTCGCCTATGCCGGAGCGCAGATGATCGGGCCGATCCTGACCGGGCATGAGCGGCGCACGCATTTTCCCGGCCAGACCTTGGCTGCGAAGGCGACCGAAGCGTGGCACGAGGCCTATGGCACGAAGCTCCGCTATGTCGTCGGACGCATGTGGGTCGCCGGCAACCTCGCCTTCTATTCAGCGGATCGCCCCTCGGTGTTCATCGACGCCAATCCGCGCATCAGCCCGTGGATCGATGACAACGATCTGCGGGTCCGGGGCGGCATCGTCGTTTGGAATCTTTACGTTGATGGCGAAGCCATGCCGGAGTGGCTCGCCAGGAGCTTCCCGACGGCGGTCCCGCAACCCACCGTGATCCTGCCGCTGTCGCGCATCCCCGCACGGATGCCGGTCAAGGTCCGCTGGGCGCTGCTGCCGCCGATGGATTGCCCGGCTCAGCCGGCGGGTGCCGCGAGCGGATGCAAGGCGATCCACTAGGGTTCGAGGCGTCGCGTCATTTGGCCTAGGAGCGCCGCCTCGTCCCAATGGCCCCAGCGCCTGGTCACCTGCCCGCCGCGGCAGGCGATGATCTCGATACCATCGAAGGAGATGCCCGCACCGGATGCAACCAAGCCCAGAAAGGGGCCGTTCTGCGTACCGGTCGCGCGCCATCGGATGGCGGCCATCGCCTGCGTCTCATCGACCACCATGGCCTCGATCGTCGCCGTGAAATCCGGAAACGCACGATAGAGCTGGGCCACGCCGCGGCCAAAGGCGGCGCAGTCGGTCCCGCGCCCGGCGCTGGACTCATCGCTGAAGTCCGGCGCATGGGTCGCCTCGAACAGGGAAAGGTCGCCACCCTGCCAGAGCTGCATCCACCGGCGCCCAAGCGCCTCGAGGGCAGCGCGGTCCATCATCGCCGTCCGCGCTAGAGTCTGATCCGGTGAGATGGAATCCCCCTCACCCAGCTACGGCTAGGCTTGGCTTCGCCTCGCCAAACCTTCGCAACCGTCGGGAACGGCAGCGCCGGATCCTTCCGACGCTGCGTCGGGGACGGAAGGACCCGTCCCCGACCGTTCCGACCCCCCACTGGGGGAGAGATGCTATGGGGCGGGCGGCGAAGCGGTGCACCATTGTCGTCGCCAAAGACCTCAATGGAGCGCGTCCCATGCCGAAAGTAGACGACCTGAGCCATTGCCTCGCCGCCCTCGAGCAGGATAGCACGCTGATC
>JACQAG010000002.1 GCA_016195085.1 Pseudomonadota bacterium
ACCTCATGCATCGAAAGCCAATTGCCCACCTGCTCAACCCACTGCCAGGGCCAAGTCTCAATAACTCCCAATTGACCCTTCAATGCATCTGAATCTAAACCGGACAGCCGTGGGCTTGACCCGGCAATCCATCGTGCGATCCGATGATGGACCCGCGGATCAAGTCCGCGGGTGACGGAAGAGGATGGTTCCACCTCAACGGAACGCGCTCCGGCGTGTCGGTTATTCCAAAACGCACCATGCTCTACGCCGAATGCATGAACCGCATCGGCCTGGTGAAGCCGAAGGCGGCGAGCTGGAAGGACTACTTCATCTCCCAGATCCACGACCGCCAGGGAAGCTGAGGCCGGGGTGGAGCGCGTCTAAGCGGCTTTAAAATCGCGGACCTTGACTGGCTTCAGGCGCTTGCGCGCAAGCCAAAGGTCATGGGCCATTTGCAGTCCGAGCCAGGTCTCGGGCGTCGAGCCGAATGCCTTCGACAGTCGTTTCGCCATCTCCACCGAGATCTCGGCCCGCTCATTCACGAGGTCGGAGAGGGTTTGCCGCGTCACGCCGAGACCGGCCGCCGCCTCGGTTACGGAAAGTCCAAGCGGCTCCAGGCATTGCCGGCGGACAATGCCGCCGGGATGGGGGGGGATTGTGCATAGCCATCGAATCCACGTCACCTAATGGTAGTCGAGATAGTCGATCTCGACGGTTAGCGGGGCGCCCGGGCCCGTTCGGCGCGGCGCACGGTCTCGCGGTAGAGGATGTAGAGCGAGCTGGCGACGATGATGAGGGCGCCCACCAACGTGCTTTGCTCCGGCACCTCGCCCCAGAAGACATAGCCCATCAGCACCGCCCAGATGAGGCCGGTGTAGTTCAGGGGCGAGATGACCGAGACCGGGGCGAGGTTGAGCGCCTTCGTATACCAGTACTGCGCCGCCCCGCCGCCGAGGCCGAGGATGGCGAGCGCGGCGAGTTCCAGCCAATTGGGCGTGACCCACCAGAAGGGCAAGGTGAGGCCGCTCACGATTCCAGCGAGGCCGGAATAGGTCACCACGATCGAGGCGGTGGTCTCGGTGTGGCCGAGCTGGCGCATGGTGAGCGCGACGACCGCCGAACCGAGGGTAGCGGCAAGCGCCACCAAGGCGCCGGGCTGGATCGCTCCCGTCCCGGGACGCACCATGATGAGGACGCCGATGAAGCCGGCGACGACGGCGCTCCAACGATGCGGACCCACCTGCTCGCCCAGCAAGGGCACGGAGAGTGCGGTGATCAAGAGCGGGGCGGCGAAGGAATAGGCCGTCACATCGGCCACCGGGATCAGCGCCAGCGCTAAGAACCCGAGGGTCATCGAGCTCATGCCGCCGGCGAGCCGGAAAAGATGCATGCCGATGCGTCTGGTCTTGAGGCTCGCAATCCCGCCCGATTTGCCCAGCATCCAGAACGCCGGAACCAGCGCGAAGGCATGGCGGAAGAAGACGATCTCGTTCACCGGAATGCTCGCCACCAGCCATTTGGTGAGGCCGCTCTGGGCAGTGAAGAAAAGCACCGCCGCCAGCATATAGGCGATGGCGATGAGCGGCCGATCGTGTCCGGTGCTGGAGGCGGGGAAGAGCGGCATGAACCTGGGCAGAGGCGGAGACGCCCCTCAGCCCTTGATCCCCGTCATCGTCAGCCCTTCGATGATAAAGCGCTGCGCCACCAGAAACACCACGAACAGCGGCAGGATCGCCATCACCGTGGCCGCCATCAGCACCGACAGGCTCGCCGGGCCGAATACGCCTTGCAGCGCCACCACCCCGATCGGCAGCGTCATCTGCTCCAGGCTCTTGATCAGCACGAAGGGTGCGATGAAGTTGTTCCAGCTGGCGGTGAAGGTGATGATCCCCAGCGCGGCCAGCGCCGGCCCGAGCTGCGGCAGCGAGATGCGGCGATAGATCGTCCAGTAGCCCGCCCCGTCGATCTTGGCCGCCTCTTCCAGCTCGCGCGGCAGCCCCAGCATGAACTGCCGCATCATGTAGACGCCGAACGAGGACGCGAGCGCCGGCAGGATCAGCGCTGCCCGCGTGTCCAAGAGATGCAGGGCCGCGAACCCGACATAGATCGGGATCAGCACCAGCGCCGGCGGCACCATCAGCCCGACGAACATCAGCGCGAACAGCGCCCTGGAGCCGCTGAACCTGAGCCGCGCGAAGGCGAAGGCCGCCATCGATGCCGTCAGCAGCACGCCCAGCGTGGTCAGCGCGGCAACCACGAAGCTGTTCCAATACATGCTGAGGAACGGCAGGCCGGATTCCAGCACCTGCTGGTAGGAGGTGGCATCCCAGATGTCCGGCAGCAGGGTCGGCGGCAGCCGGTATGCCTCCCCCACCGGGCGCAGCGAGGCGCTGAACATCCACAGGAACGGCAGCAGCATCAACACGCCGCCGGCGCATAGCGGCAGCGTCACCATGAGGTTGCGCCAGTGCAGCACCGCCAAGGCCGTGTTCAGCCGCTGCGCGGTCTCCGGCGCCATCAGCTTCGCATCAGTCTGCGGCCGATGCCGAATTGCACCGCCGTCACCGCCGCGATCACCACCAGAAGCGTGAACGCGGCTGCCGAGCCGGTGCCCAGATCTTGCGCACCGAAGGTCTGCTCGTACATGTACAGCACCACCACGCGGGTCGCATCCCCCGGCCCGCCATTGGTCATGATGCGCACCGAATCGAACACCTGCAGCCCGCCGATCGTGGCGTAGGTGATGCAGAACAGCAGCACCGGCGCCACCGCCGGCAGCTTGATGTGCCAGAAGATCCGCCACCCGCCCGCCCCGTCCAGCGCCGCCGCCTCGATCAGGCTGCGCGGCACCGCCTGCAGGGCCGCCAGCAGGATGATCATGAAGAAGCCGAAATGCTTCCACACATCCATGATCACCACGGAGACCATGGCGATGCGCCCGTCGGACAGCCAGCCCGGGCCGGGCAAACCGAGCTCGTGCAGGTAATAGTTGAGGATGCCGAGGTCGGTGGAATACAGGAACTTCCACACCAGCGACACCAGCGCCGACGCCACCAGCACCGGCAGAAAGTAGGCGAAGCGCAGCGCATACAGCATCACCTTCGGCAGCTGGCGATCCAGCAACACCGCCACCAGCAGACCGAGCCCGACATTCCCGGTCACCGCCAGCGCGATGAACTGGAACGTATTGGCGAAGCTTCGCCAGAAATGCGCGTCCGACCAAATATAGAGGAAGTTCTCGAGGCCGACGAAATCCGTCCGCCAGGTGAGCCGATCCACTTCGGTGAGGCTGAACGCCAGCGTGGCCAGCACCGGCACCAGCAGAAAGGCCAGGTAGATCAGGAAGGCCGGTGCCGCGAACAGCCATGCCGCGCGCACCTCGCCGGCCCTGAGCCCGCGCCCGCCTCGCCGACGCGGGCCCATCCCTGCCCGGCCCAAATCGGGCAGGGACCCGTGCCGGAGGTCAGCCAGCGCCACCGCAGCTAGTCCGGCTCACGCTGGGCACGCCATCACCACTTCACGCGACTCATCGCACGCGACAGCTCCTCGTGCATGCCGTCGATCGTCGCGTCGATCTCCTGGTTTCCGGTCATGTACGCCTCGACGTGGCGCATCATGATCTCCTCCACCTGCGCGAAGTTCGGCGGCGCCAGCAACGGCTTCGCCTTGGCGGCAGCACCATAGAACAGCTCATGGTGCGCCGGGAATGCCGTCCAGACCGGCAGCTGCACGGCCGACCGCCGGCTCGGGATCGAGCGCACATTGCTGGCGACTTCCGCCTCGTATTCCCGGTCCATCAGCACCTTCATGAATTCCCAGGCCAGGGCCGGATTCTTCGTCGACTTGGTCATCGCCATGCCCATCACGCCGCAGATGTTCACCTGGGCGCGGTTGTACGGCACGACCTGCACGTCGGCCGCGGTGAACTTGGCGTCACGGAGAATCCGCATCAACGGATGCAGGCCCGAGATCATCGCCACTTGCCTGGCCGCGAATGGGCTGTAGCCAGGATCGTTGCGCGTGAAGGTGGGCGCCACCTTGTGCTTGTGGATCAGGTCGTGCAGGAAGACCAGCGATTCGCGGAATTTCGGATCCTTCACGTTGCTCTGCCGTCCGTCCGGCGTCAGCCGGTCGGTGTCGTTGGTCTGGAACCAGGTGCTGAGCGCGAATTGCCCGCCCGGAACGAAGTAGCCGTACTGGGTGATGCGCCCCGTGGCATCGCGTTTGGTCAGCTTCTGCGCCGTCTCCAACAGGTCGTTCCATTTCCAACCGGCGGCCGGGGGCGCCAGCCCGGCCTCCTGGAACATGTCGGTGTTGTAGACCGTCAGCACCGTGTTCCATTCCACCGGCACCAGCCTGAGCGAGTTCTGGTAGCGCAGCGCGTTCAGGAGGTTCGGCTCGACGTCCGCCAGCAGCTCCTGCGCGTCCGGATCGGTCTTGAGAATCTCCGCGAGGTCGCTGATCACGTCGCGGCTCACCAGCGTCGCCACACCCTCGGTCGCGATGTTGAGGATGTCCACGCTCTCGCCGCTGCCCAGCGCATTCATGAACTGGTTGATGTATTCGCCCCACGGATTGGTGGCGACGTACTGCACCTTGATCTCGACATTGGGGTAGCGCTGCTTGAACCGCGCCATCGCGTGGTTCATCTCCGAGATGTCGGCGTCGGTGGCCGGGCGGAACACGTTGAGCGTCGCCTTGATGTCCGTCGGCGGCGCGGCATGAGCCCTACGCAACGGCAAGGCGGCAAGGCTGATCAGACCGGTGGTGAAGGTGCGTCGTTTCATGGTCGTTTCCCCTTCGTTAGTCGGCCCGATTACCGGGCCGTTCACATTTGCGTCGCATCCGGCAGCGCGGCCACGCCCATTCCTGCCGCAGCCACCCGCAACACGTCTCCGCCCCGCAGCGTCTGCGCCGCGAAGCGCAAGGTGCCGTCCTCAACGCGCGCCGTCACTGCCGCATCGTTCAATGTGACCGTTGCTCGAGCCGCCTTCGGCAATGGCAGCCCGAGCGAGGCCAGTGGCGACTGCCCGCCGAGCACGCGCAGCGCGCAGCTTCCTTCTTCCAGGGTCACGGTTCCCCAGGCCAGGCCGTTCGACCAGATGCAGCGAAACGCCAGCCCGTCACGCAGCATCGGCGCGAAGCCGATATGCTGGCGGCGCGCATCGAAGCTGAAGCCCGATAGCGTAAGCACGCCGCTCCAGCTCGCCATCGAGCGCGCGTAGTTGGAGCCGGCCTCCATCTCGTTCCACGGGTTGCGGTTGGACCCGGCATAGCGGTCGCGCACCGCCTTGAAGGCGCGCACACCCTCGCGCAGCATGCCCTCCTGCATCAAGGCCGCGCCGAACGCGTATTCCATGCCGTGGAAGGTTTCCTGGGCGTAGGGTGCGGGGATCGCCGGTTTGTGCACGCCCGCGGGGAACCCGATGATCACCGTGCCCGATTCATCGTAGACGCCGTAGACCCGGCACGGGTTGAAAAGGTCGCCCAGCCGCAGCTTGAAATTATGCTGCCAGATCGCGCTCAGCGCGCTGCGGAACTGTTGGGGATCGTAGATGTCCGGCAGCCCGTATAGCCGCGCGTGCCAGCCCGGCAGAACCTGGTCGATCAGCACCCCGTCGCCGAGCTGGCACTTCAGCTCGCCATGCTCTTCGCTCCAGTACTGGTCATAGACGTCGCCGCCCATCAGCCGCCGCGACTTTGTCGCCTCGGCGTAGGCGTCCAGCACGCTGCGGTCGTTGAGTTCGACCTCTTGGACGAAATAGCTGCCTTTGAACAGCTTATCGGCCATGTAGCGGCGCCCGCGCTGGGCCATGTCGCGCCATTGCCGGGCGGTGTCCGGATCGCCCATCGCGTCTGCCATCTCCGCCCCGGCCGACAAGGCGCCGACATAGAACCCGGTCAGCCAGGAGTTCGCCCCGAACAGCTCCATGTCCAAGGTGTGGTGTTGCCGCCCGGTCAGCACGCCCGTCCGCTCGGGGTCCCAGCGATCGGGATTGCCGGGATGCCAGGCATATTCGATGGATTTGCGGATCAGCGGCCACAGGCGGCGGAGCCAGGCATCGTCGCCGCACAGCTTCCAGTCCCGATACGCCTTCATGGCATTGCCGAACTGCCCGTCGGCGCAGGGTCGCTCGGTCGACAGGCCGGAGCCGATCGGCAGGCTCATGCGGAAGCTCATGCCGCCGGCGGCGTCCATGTTGTTGCGGTAATCCGCCTCGCGCATCGAGCGTTCCAAGGCCGGAAACAAGAAGGGCAGCGCTTGCGCGTAGTTCCACACATGCGTGCAGCTGCCCTCGCACGACCCCTCGCCCGGGTTGAGGCCCTCGAAGGCGTAGAAGGTGCCGTCGGTCAGCCTGACCGTCGTCGGCGTTCTGAGGATGCTGAGGTTGGCGGCGGCCGCGTCGATCACCGCATGCGGCAGGCTGGAGCCATAGAGCGCGTCGCGGAAGATTTGCGTCCCCTCGGCCAGCCGGTCCCAATCCTTGAGCGCGATCGCGGCGATCTCCGCGGCACCCTTCCATTGCGTCGCATACCAGTTCTTCCACACCCCCTCGGCCGGCGAGGGCTGGCGGAAATGCCAGACCTTGGAGACCCAGAACTTGTGGAAATTCGGCACGTACCAGGCGATCACGAAGCGCGCCCGCCCGATCTCGCCGGGTGCCACGGTGATGTGCGCGGCCTGTAGGCTGCTGTCGCCGTCGCGCGACATTCCGCCGGTGGGCAGGGAGGAATAGTAGCGGCGCTCGGCGAATTTCCCCGGGCGGCGTAGATCGTCCCAGTACACCTCGAAGGAGTCGAACCACAGGCCGCGGTAGAGATGCGTCTGCCCGCTGGTCGCCGCCGCATCCGTCGCCAGCACCAGCTCGCCGTAGTCCGGCGCATCGGCGCCGGCCGACGTGGTGAAGACGCGAACGCTCTTCTCGCCGCGTTCAGCACCGGTCGGCGCCGTCGGCAGGTGCCCGAGCACGCCGACGATGCTGTAGGCGATCGGTGCTGCGGTCGGGTTGGCGACCTCGAACTCGAACATCGCGACCGGCATCGAGGACGTGAGATCGTCGAGCGGCAGGAACGGATTGAACGCCGTCATCGCGACGTTGCCGGGGAAGCGATCGTCGGCAAAGCTCAGCCGCGCCGTGGGGTAGCGACCCTCGAACCGGCATTCGGCGAAATGCGGGGCCCCCACCAGCGAGAACCGCCTGGCGCCGGTGCCGAAATTGCGGCCCCAATCGGGGGTGATGTCGCCCATCAGGCTGCCCCGATACGGCCCGTGCAGCAGGCGCGCATCGAGGGTTTTTCCGTCCTGCTCGGCGCGGATGGCGAAATGCGACAGGCCGTTGGTGCTGCCTTTGCTCGGCCGATTGAGGATTTCCCAGTCGATGAACCGCCCGGCGCCGGACAGCCCGATCGAGCCGGTGCCGATGCCGCCCAGCGGGAACGAGATTTCGCGCGTGCTCTCGTCCGTATAAACGAACGGAATCGTCTGAGACACGTCTCCTCCCGTGCAGCCGACCTTGAATCCGGTCCGGTTCGATCGTTGCATCGAGGCTAGCATGCGGTCTCGGAATGCGGCAAACGACGCCCGGCGTCGGGCCAACGGGCGATTCGCTGGGGATATCTTTTCCGCCGGCGACGGAGAGCCTCGGCCGCGGTGACATCGGCGCCTGCGGGCCCATAATTCCTTGGCGTTGCGGCCCCGCCTGATTCGCCATGGCAATGACGGTCGACGCAGTCTATGGACTCGGAGAGGTGGGCATGACCGAGCCGCCCCGCCCCATGACCAGGAGAGCTTTCGACTATGAGCGACGCGCCAGCCCAAGAGGTGACCGAGACCCGCCAGAAGGAAACCGCCAAGGATGTGGGCGGCATCGCCGCCGACCGGCTCAGGAGCTTCGTCGACCGGATCGAACGGCTGGAAGAGGAGCGGAAGGTCCTCGGCGCCGACATCAAGGAGGTCTATTCCGAAGCCAAGGGTCACGGCTTCGACACCAAGATCCTGCGCAAGGTGATCCAGCTCAGGAAGAAAGACCAGGACGAGCGCCAGGAGGAGGAAACCCTCCTCGACCTCTACAAGCAGGCGCTCGGCATGATTTAGCTAGCGTAAGCGGCGTGGCGCAATAAATGCCTGGCACAAGGCCCGGCCCTCTGTTTGGCACCATACCGGCGCGGTGGACAACATCCTTTGGTTGTAGTTCAATAACCTCGCCATAGCGCCTCTTGGGGGGATGATGAGGCTCGCGCGCGCAGGGGTCTTGGGACTGCTCGTTCTCCTCGGTGCCGCGATATGCGCCGACCGTGAGCAGGCCCAAGCCGCGGATCTGGGCATCGATCCGATTGCTCAGCAGATGCCGGAGTGGTGCTGGGCAGCGGCTTCCGAAATGGTGCTATCCCATTACGGCTTTCCCAACCTAAATCCAGGCGGCAACTACCAATGCGGCGTCGTCGGAGCGCAAGGTGGCCCTTGTTGGGCCAATTGCGCGTGGTGCCTGAATGGCGGAGGTACAACCCAACGCATCGCCGCGATAATTCAGCTCTATGCCCAGCTTGCCGACAATATGAACGGATTTACGACCGACAGCTTTATTCCGAGAACGCGGGGTATCATGTCCCCGAAACAGATTATTGCTTCGATCTATGATGACGCACCGATCATCGCCGGCATTACTCCGAACTCCGTGCCGTTTCCGCCGGGCATGGGATTCAGCCAACATGCGGTGGTCATTGTCGGCTGCGAAGGCGACGAAAATTCACTGGATCTCATTATCAACGATCCCTATCCGTATCCTTTGCCTTCCATCCCCTATGTCCAGGCTGGCGGCCAAATGCTTCAACCTGGGCAATATCAAGTCTCTTACCGGACGTTCGTCCGAACCTTTCACTACGGAAATTCGATAACGTTCAATTGACGGCTGGGCCATCACAAGGACCCACGTCGTCGTGTCTTGAGCCTGACGGACGGTCGTCCTGCTCATCCGATCGAGGAATATGCGTGCGCCATTGCGCATGGTCATGGTGAGGAACATGTCAGATCCCGCTTCACCGCAAGATGCATCTGAGGCTCGCGATGCCGTTCATCTGGTAATCACGAATCTCGAGGCGCGGATCACGAAGCTGGAGGAGGACGGTCGAAAAACCTTTCTAAAGAGAGTGACGGCGAGCGCAAGTGCCAGTGCGTTGTTCTTAGGCTTGATACTGACCCTTGTATCTCTCCAGGATGCCTTCATAAGCAAGCCCGAGACAGATCGAATAACTCGGATTAGTCAATTCAATCAGGCCGTCAATTCCGCCGCTAAGACTCGGCAGGAACTCATGCAATCGCAGATGCAAGGCGTGGATCCCAGATTGCAGTTCGCGATGGCGAGCGCTGCCACGCCGAGAATCTTGAATGACATATCGACAGCCAGGGCCATGTTGCGCGACATCCGTGACACTGATGTTGGAATACCGCAATTGATCGTCCTTACCTCGGAGGCTTTCACGACTGGGGACATGGAGGCCGCAAAGGACTTTGTGAGCCGTGCTGTCCGCAAGACCGACGTCACACCCTATTTGCGCTCTGAAGCCAAGCGTTACGAAGGACGATACCTCTTCTTGAGCGGTAAACCGGTTGAAGGACGATACGCGTTTCAGGAAGCCCTAAGCGCTCTGGGCGAGGCCCCGATTGCTCTGGCCGCGCGAGCGTATGTCTTGGAGGATCTGGTCGTCGCCGAATTTGCATTTGGCGATTGTGCGAACGCGATGGCTGAACTGAAAGACTTCTTAGCGGTGGTGCAAATGCCCGCCTTGACATCCCAAATGCGGTTACAACTCATCGGCACTGCAAAGGAACAATTAGGCCAGTTGCAGGGTCAACGCTGCACGACGTTGCAAGGCCTCGACATGCTCCTCGCCCAATAGTTAGCCCATTTGGGACTCGCACTGATATCTATCTTGAGTCCGCAAGGCGCAGCCAAGCGGACATTGGCCAGAGATAATCTACCATCCTCGATGTATGAAAATGGGATCTAGTCCGCTCAGAGCGGGCATCTGCGATGGCTTCGCCGGTATGGTCACTCAAGCGGGAGTGACCTATAGCGAACTCTAAGGATGTTACCTTGAAGGTTTGGTTGCCACTATCCAGTCTCGCTTTCTTTCTGGGGCCTTGACCCTAGGTTTGGATATATCGCGACGGCATGATTTAGCGGCGGCGCGTCGCGAGGGTCGACGCCCGCGCCGCCCTTCGACCGGCGTCCAAGACCGTCCTATGCTCCGCCCTCGACCGGAGCCTTATTCATGCCCACCGTCGGCCAATTCATCGTCGACAGCCTCGACGCCAATGGCGTCGACCGGATCTTCTGCGTTCCGGGCGAGAGCTATCTCGGGCTCTTGGATGCGCTCTACGGACGCAGCGACATCGACACGGTTTCCTGCCGCCATGAGGCGGGTGCGGGCTTCATGGCGCTCGCCGATGCCCGGCTGACCCACCGCCCGGGCGTGCTTGCCGTCAGCCGCGGCCCCGGCGCCAGCAATGCCGCCATCGCGGTTCATACGGCCGAGCAAGACGGCGTGCCCCTCATTCTCATCGTGGGCCAGGTCGCCACCAGCGACGTCCGGCGCGATTCCTTCCAGGAGATCGACTACGCGCAGATGTATGGGCGGATCGCGAAATGGACCGCCGAGGTGACCGATCCGAGGCGGATTCCCGAGACCATGCTGAGGGCGTTCCAGGCGGCGACGACGGGACGGCCGGGTCCGGTGGTGGTGGCGTTGCCCGAGGACGTGCTGACCGCCACGCTCGACACGGGGTCCGTCATGCCCCAGGCGCCGATCCGCGCCGCGCCCGATCCGGCCGATACGGCGACGCTGAGGGAGTGGCTCGCCCACGCCCTCAGCCCGCTCGTCATCAGCGGCGGCGGCCTCGACCGGCCGGGCGGACGGGACGCGCTCAGGGTCTTCCTCGAAGCCTGGTCGCTGCCGACGGTGGTGTCGTTCCGCCGGCAGGATCTCTTTCCGAACCGGCACCGTCTCTATGCCGGCGACATGGGCCTCGCCAATCCAGAAGCGCAGATGGCGGTGTTGCGCGAGGCGGATCTCATCCTGGTGCTGGGCGCCCGGCTCGGCGACATCACCACCCAGGGCTACAGCTTCCCCAGGCTCATCCGGCCGGAGATGCGGCTGGTGCACGTGCACGCCGAGCCCGCTCTGATCGGCACGCAGTTTGCCGCCGACCTTGCCATCGCCTGCGATCCCTTGGCGCTCATCCAAGCGCTGGGGCTGCCCGCCGCCCCGCCGCCGACTGGCCGCGAGGCTTGGATCGGGCGGCTCGAGGCCGAGCGCATCAGGATCGCCACGCCGCGGAAGCTTGCAGCCGAGGACGGCGTCCCCTTCGAAGACGTGGTCGCCGCCGTCGCCCGGAGCTTGCCGGCGGATGCCATCGTCACCGTCGATGCCGGCACCTTCGGGGCGCCGGTCTATCGGCTCATCCCCTTCGCCCCGCCGCAGCGCCTGTTGGCGCCGATCTCCGGCGCCATGGGCTTCGGCGTGCCGGCGGCGGTTGCCGCGTCGCTCCGCCATCCCGAGCGCCCGGTCATCTGCTTCGTCGGCGATGGCGGCTTCCTCATGACCGGAAACGAGCTCACCGTGGCCATCGAGCGGCGGCTTCCCCTCAAGGTGATCCTGTCGGAGAATGGTCTCTATGCTTCCATCCGCATCCACCAGGAGCGGCATTTTGCCGGCCGCGCCGTCGCCACCAGCTTCACCAATCCCGACTTCGAGCTGATGGGCCGCGCCTTCGGATTCGAGGTGAGCCGCATCCGCAGACCCACCGATCTCGAGCACCTCGCCGCGCTGTTGGCCGCACCCGGCCCGCAATTCATCGTGGTCGAGACCAGCATCGCCGCGATCCTGCCGAAGCCGGCGCTCAACACCGCCAAGCGGGCGGCCGACTAGTGTGATGATTCCGAAGTTCGTTGGCGAACTTCGGAATCTGAATCACACTAGATTCAATTGATTAGTGGCCCGCTTATCCCTGAAATTCGCGGACGAATTTCAGGGGCGGGACACTAGAGGACCGAGGCGGCAATGGACCGAGACGCCGAAGCCGCAAGGGGCGAGAGCCACAGCGAGATCAGGGCCGCGATCCGCCAGCTCTGCGGTACCTTTCCCGGGGAGTATTGGCGGAACCTCGACCGCGAGAACGCTTATCCCGCCGCCTTCGTTGCGGCCTTGACCGATGCCGGCTACCTCGCGGCCTTGATCCCGGAAGAGTATGGCGGCTCCGGCCTCAAGCTCTCGGCGGCGGCCGCGATCCTGGAAGAGGTGCAGCGCGCCGGCTGCAATGGTGCTGCAGCCCACGCGCAGATGTACATCATGGGTGCCTTGCTGCGGCACGGCAGCCCCGCGCAAAAACAGAAATACCTGCCGCCGATCGCCCGGGGCGCGCTCAGGCTGCAGGCCTTCGGCGTAACCGAGCCCGACAGCGGCACCGATACCAGCTCGATCAAGACCTTCGCCCGGCGCGAGGGCGATCACTACCTGATCAACGGCCAGAAGCTCTGGACCTCGCGGGCGGAGCACTCCGATCTCATGCTGCTGCTGGCGCGCACCGCGCCCAAGGACGAGGGCGTGAAACGCACCGACGGGCTGTCGGTGTTCATCGTCGATATGCGCGAGTCCGCCGGCAAGGGCCTCACCATTCGCCCGATCCGCACCATGATGAATCACGCCACCACGGAAGTGTTCTTCGACGAGGTCAGGGTTCCGGCGGAGAATCTCGTGGGCGAGGAAGGCAAGGGCTTTCGCTACATCCTGTCGGGCATGAATGCCGAGCGGGTGCTGATCGCCGCCGAGTGCATCGGCGATGCCAAGTGGTTCATCGCCAAGGCGACATCCTACGCCAAGGAGCGCGTGGTGTTCGAGCGGCCGATCGGCCAGAACCAGGGAATTCAATTCCCGATCGCGCGCGCTTACGCGGAGATGCGTGGGGCCGAGCTCATGGTGCGCGAGGCGGCGGCGCTGTTCGAAGCGGGCAAGGAGTGCGGCGCCGAGGCGAACATGGCGAAGCTCTTGGCGGCGGATGCCTCATGGGCGGCGGCCGAGGCGTGCCTGCAGACCCATGGCGGCTTCGGCTTCGCCGAGGAATACGACATCGAGCGCAAGTTCCGCGAGACCCGCCTCTACCAGGTAGCGCCGATCTCGACCAACCTCATCTTGAGCTATTTGGCCGAGCACGTGCTGGGGCTGCCGCGCTCGTATTGAGGCGGCCGCCATGCGAAGCAGGAGCCCCCACCCCACCCTCCCCCAACAAGTTGGGGGAGGGTGGGGCAGCGCTCGTTCTACTCCCTCCCTCGCCGTCAGGCGGGGGAGGGTTGGGGTGGGGGCTTCGCCAGGTCCTGGAGCCACGCGGGTTCTAAGAAAGATACCAGACGCTCCACGGCGCTCCGATGATCATTAGGGTAACGGACTCGCGCGCGACGGCCCAGGCGGCGGGCCCGTCCGATACCGGCCTAGGAGCAATCAGGCCTCGGACATCTCCGGCCGCAGGACATAGCGGTCGTCGTAGTCGGCGAGCCTCGGATAGGCGATGGTCGGCGCCGTCGCGAGTCCGAGGACACGCGCGCGATAGCGGTCCAGCTCTGCCGCGCGTTCCTCATCGCTCATGCGCGCCGGGGCGTGGACGAGAAAGGGCTCGATCACGCTAAAGCCGGTGAAATACAACATGCCGTGATTGATCGGAAACAGAATGTCGGCGATTGGGCCGTTCAGCCCCCGCTCGGAATACATCGTCCGCGGCCCGCCGATCGTCACTGCGCACATGGCTCGTTTGCCTGCAAAGACGCCGCGATCGTACCACTTGCCGCCGCCATAGATCCGCCCGCCCGCGGCGAAGACACGATCGACCCAGCCCTTGAGGATCGCCGGCAAGCCGAACCACCACAGCGGAAATTGGAAGATGAGCGCATCGCACCAGAAGAGCTTCTGCTGCTCGGCGGCGAGTTCGGGCGCGAAGCCGTCATGCTGAGCGGCATGCGCCTCCTCGGCTTGCTGCCGGAAATAACTCGGATCGAGAACCGTGCTGAAGTTGCGGCGGCTCGATACCGCATCGAACCCCATTCGGTAGAGATCGGAGACGACCACCTCGTGCCCGGCAGCCTTGAGCGCGTCTGAGGCCGCGCGCGTCATCGCGCCGTTGAAGCTCCGTTCCTCGGGATGGACGTGGACGATTAATACGCGCATCGGACCCTAGGCCAGAGTCTCAGGCGGTGCGTCTTGCGTGGTCGGCGATGAGGGATTCGACCATGCCGACGAAGCGGGCGCCGGGGCCGTCGCGGCCCACGCTCTGCAGGCTGATGCGGGCCCCCTCGAGCAGGAGGAAGATCTCGTCGGCCAAGCGCTCGGGCTCGGCCAAGCCGGTGTCGCGGCAGAGCTGCACCAGACGCGCGCATTGCTCGGTCTTGAATTCCTCGATCACCCGGCGGGCAGGGTGATCGGTGTCTCGGAGCTCGATCGCGGCATTGGCCAAGGGACAACCCCGCTCCGACTTGCCGAGCTTGAACTCGGCCACGTGATGCAGCCAGGTGAGGAGCTGGCCCCTGGGATCGCCCGCATGGGCCTTGGCATTGCGCTCCCAGGCGGCATCGACGTCCTTGCCGAATTCGCGGAGACACTCGGCCACCAGCGCGTCCTTCGAGCTGAAATGCCGATAGAGCGTCATCTTGTTGGAGTCGGCCGCCTCGGCGATCTCGTCCACGCTGACCGCGCGGATGCCGTAGCGAAAGACCAGCTCGCGGGCGGCCTTGAGAATCCGCTCGCGGGGCGGCGGCGGCGGGCGCAGCGGGGGCTGGGCCGCGGGTGAGATTCTTGGGTGCATCTCCCTTGAAATGTTACTTACCGGTCAGTATATCAAGCGTTGTTACCGCTAAGTAACACGGAATTGAACAGTTTGTCACGTGTTTGTCGGGCCCGGTCCACTTCGAAGACCGGTCCGGCGCCGCCGTTTTACCTCTGGGTTAATCGACCGCACGCGACCTTCCTCGCAGGATTGGGCCCAAGCCCCTCGCCCCGGAGCCTCCCATGACCAAGCAACTGGCCGAGCCGAAATTGAGAGAGATCCTGGCCGATCCCGTCATCCAGGCGGTGATGCGGGCCGACCATGTCGATCCTGACGCCCTCAGATCGACTCTTCAGGAGATGTCGCAAAAGATCGAGCCTTCCCGCCGCCGGGATCGCGGCAGCCGCGTTGCAAGCGGCTGCTGTGGCGGGCTCGCCCTCTAGCGCCCACCAGCGACGACAACGAGGTCCCGCTCCCATGGTCGCCTTCTTCATCAATCGGCCGGTGTTCGCTTCGGCGATCGCGGCCATCATGGTTCTGACCGGTCTCATCGCCTATCAGCTGCTGCCGGTCTCCCAGTTCCCCGACATCACCCCGCCCCAGGTGGTGGTCAAGGCTGCGTACCCCGGCGCCAGCGCCCAGGTGGTGGCCGACACCGTCACCACGCCCTTGGAGCAGCAGATCAACGGCGTCCCCGGCATGGCTTACATGTCGTCTATCAGCGCCAATGACGGCACGTCCACCATCACCGTCACCTTCAATGTCGGCTACTCCCTCGAGGTCGCCGCCGTCGACGTGCAGAACCGCGTCTCCCAGGCCTCCCCGCAGCTCCCGGCAATCGTCAATCAGGCGGGCGTCACCGTGCAGAAGGCGAACGCCAACTTCGTGGTGATCATCAACATCATCTCCCCCGACGGCTCGATCGATCCGGTGACGCTCAGCAACTACACCTATCTGCAGCTGGCCGATCCGTTGAAGCGCGTGCCCGGCGTCGGCGACGTGCAGATCTTCGGCGAGCGGCGCTACTCGATGCGGGTGTGGCTCGACCCGGACAAGCTCGCCACCCTCGGCGTCACCGCCGTCGACGTGCAGGGGGCTATTGCCGAGCAGAACCTGCAGGTTGCCGCCGGCAAGATCGGCCAGTCGCCGGCGCCGGCGGGCACCGCCTTCGAGTTCCAGGTGAACGCCATGGGCCGGCTCAGCGACCCGGCGCAATTCGGCGACATCGTGGTGCGCGCCGGCCGCGGCAATGATGCGACCGTGCGGCTGAGAGACGTGGCGCGGATCGAGCTCGGCGCGCTGCAATACGGCTCCAACGCCTTCTTGAACGAAAAGCCGAGCGTGCTGCTGGCGATCTTCCAGCTCCCGGGCTCGAACGCGCTCGACATGTCGAACCGGGTGCGCGCGCGCATGGAGGAGCTAAAGCAGCGCTTCCCCAAGGGCATCGACTATTCGATCCGCTACGACACCACTATGTTCGTCTCCGCCTCGATGGAGGAGGTGGCGATCACCTTGACCGAAGCCCTGCTGCTGGTCTGCGCCGTGGTGTTCATCTTCCTGCAGAGCTGGCGGACGACGATCATTCCCTCGATCGCCATTCCGGTGTCGCTGATCGCCACGCTCACGGTCATGCTGGCCTTGGGCTTCTCGCTCAACATGGTGAGCCTCTTGGGCATCGTGCTGGCGATCGGGCTCGTGGTCGACGACGCCATCGTGGTGGTGGAGAACGTCGAGCGCCAGCTCGAGAAGGGGCTGGCGCCGCTGGCGGCCGCCAAGGCCTCGATGAAGGAGGTCACCGGCCCGATCATCGCCACCACCGCGGTGCTGATGGCGGTGTTCGTGCCCGTCGCCTTCCTGCCCGGGGTCACCGGCCGGCTCTACAACCAGTTCGCCTTGACCATCGCCATCTCGGTGGCGATCTCGGCCTTCAACTCGCTCACCTTGAGCCCGGCCTTGAGCGCGGTCATGCTGAAGCACCGCGAGAAGTCGCGGTTCCTGCCGTTCCGGCTCTTCAACCGCGCCTTCGAGCGCATACAGAACGCCTATGCGCGTTGGGTGGGCAAGGTCATAAGCTGGCGCTGGGCGATGCTGCCGGTCTTCGTGCTCGGCCTCGGCGTGACCTATGGCATCTACCAGCGGCTGCCGACCGCGTTCCTGCCGGTAGAAGACCAGGGCTATTTCTTCGTCATCATCCAGCTTCCCGACGGCGCCTCGCTGGAGCGCACCGATGCGGTCGCCGAGAAGGTCCGCACCATCCTCAAGGGCACGCCGGGCGTCGCCGACGTGGTCGCGATCACCGGCTTCAGCTTCTTGACCCGCTCGGCGCAATCCAGCAGCGCGGCCGAGTTTGCCGTCCTCAAGCCCTGGAAGGAGCGCGGGCCCGATCAGAGCGCCTCGCGCTTGGTTGCCGAGCTGCGCCCGAAGCTCTTGGGCCTGCCGGAGGCGATCGTGCTCAGCTTCGACCCGCCCTCGATCCCGGGCCTCGGCACCACCGGCGGCTTCGAGTTCCAGGTCGAGGATCGGACCGGCCGCGGCGTCCAGGCCTTGAACGAGGTGACCCAAGCGGTCATCCAGGAAGCCCGCAAGCAGCCGGAGATCAACGGCCGCTCGGTGTTCAGCACCTTTTCGGCCTCCACCCCGCAATACATCTACGACCTCGACCGCACCAAGGCGAAGCTGCTCGGCTTGAGCCTGCCCGACGTGTTCAGCACCTTGCAGATCTATCTGGGCTCGCTCTACGTCAACGACTTCAACCTGTTTGGCCGCACCTTCCGGGTGACCATGCAGGCGGACAAGAGCGCCAGGGCGGACAAGAGCGACATCTCGCGGCTCTATGTCAGGAACTCTAGCGGCGGCATGGTGCCGCTCAGCACCCTGGGCGAGCTCAAGCCGACGGTCGGTCCTGACACGGTGCCGCATTACAACGTCTATGGCGCCTCGCTCATCAACGGCAATGCCGCGCCCGGCTTCAGCTCGGGCCAGGCGATCCAGGCGATGGAACGCGTCGCCGCCCAGACCTTGCCGGCGGATTACGGCTTCGAGTGGACCGGCATCACCTATCAGGAGCTGAAGGCCGGATCGGTCGCGGCCATCGTCTTCGGCCTGGCGCTGGTCTTCGTCTTCCTCTTCCTGGCGGCGCAATACGAGAGCTGGTCGATGCCGTTCATGGTGCTGCTCGCGGTGCCGCTGGCGCTCTTCGGCGCGGTGGCGGCACTGTACGTCCGCGGCATGCAGATCGACGTCTATTCCCAAATCGGCTTCGTGATGCTGATCGGGCTTGCGGCCAAGAACGCGATCCTCATCGTCGAGTTCGCCAAGCGCCAGCGCGAGGAGGGCCACAGCATCGTCGCCTCCGCCATGGAAGCGGCACGGCTGCGGCTGCGCCCGATCCTGATGACGGCGTTTGCCTTCATCCTAGGCGTCATTCCCTTGATGCTGGCGAGCGGCGCCGGTGCCGCCAGCCGCCAATCGATCGGCACCACCGTGTTCGGCGGCATGCTGGCGGCCACACTCTTCAGCCTCGTCTTCGTGCCGGTGTTCTATGCCGTCATCGAGCGCCTGCGCGAGGGACGGCACGCCGGCGAAACCGCCTTCAGCAACGAGGGCGAGCGTGCGCTGCAACCTGGACATGACGACTAAGCGGAACGGAGCAGAACCATGGCCTTCCTCAAAACCGCATTGGGCATCAGCACGGCGCTCGTGCTGACCGGTGTCGCTGCCTTCTTCGCCTTCGACGGGCTGTCATCGCGCTCGGGCGTACAGGCCGCCAATCCTCCGGCGCAGGGCGGCGCCCCTTCCGGCATTCCGGTGCCGGTGGCAGCCGTCGTCCGCAAAACGGTGCCGGTCTATCTCGACTATGTCGGCACCACCGAATCCGTCCGCAGCATCGCTCTGCAGGCGAAGGTGACGGGCTATCTGGCCGAGCGTGGGCAAGCCGACGGGGCCGACGTCAAGCAGGGCGACCTCCTCTACCGCATCGATCCCCGGGACTATCAGGCCGCCCTCGACCAGGCCAAGGCCCAGGCAAAGCGCGATGCCGCCGCGCTCGACTATGCCAAGGCCAATCTGCAGCGCGGCAGCCAGCTCATCAAGGATGGCTGGGTCACCAAGGATGCCTTCGACCTCCGGGCGAGCAGCCAGCACCAGGCCGAGGCGGCGCTCGCGGCCGACCAAGCCGCCATTCGCGCGGCTGAGAACAATCTTGGCTACACCGAGATCCGGGCGCCGTTTTCAGGCCGGCTCGGCAAGAGCCAGGCCTATGAAGGGGCCCTCATCGGCGCGGCGGGAACGCAGCTCAACACCCTGGCGCAGCTCGACCCGATCTATGTCACCTTCAATCCGAGCGAGAAGGATCTGACGCTCATCACCCAACGGCAGGCGAAGGGTGCCATCGCCGCTGACGCCTTGCTGGCCGGCGACAGCGAGGCCAGCTTCCGCGGCCGCTTGACCTTCCTCGACAACGCGGTCGACCGCTCGACCGGCACCATCGTCGCCCGGGTCACCATCGACAACCCCGAGCGCAGTCTATTGCCGGGCCAGTATGTCCGGGTCAGGCTCCATATCGGCGACTTGCCCGATGCGCTCCTGGTGGCGCAGACCGCGCTCGGCTCGAACCAGCTCGGCAAGTTCGTCTACGTGGTGGGCGAGGGCAACCGGGTCGAGCAGCGCTTCGTCAAGACCGGCGCCAGCTACGGCCCCTTGGTGGTGATCGGCGAGGGCGTCAAGGAGGGCGAGTCGGTTATCGTCGGCAATCTGCAGAAGATCGGCCCCGGCGCCCCGGTCACGCCGCTCGCGCCGAAGGGGTGAGGCCGCTCCAGCTCTCGATTGCCCCCACCCCAACCCTCCCCCGCCTTAGGCGGGGGAGGGGGTTCAGGGCGCATCCACTCGTGTCCCCTCCTCCACCGCTAGGTGGGGGAGGGCTAGGGTGGGGGCATGTGATGGTCCTCACCCGTGCTTGTGCGCCTTCTCGAAGGTCTGCTGCTGCGCCGGCGCCGCTTCCTTCTGGTGCTTGGCCTTCCATTCGGCATAGGGCATGCCGTAGACGATCTCGCGCGCCTTGTCGTCGCTGAGCGCCAGCCCCCGCTCCTCGGCCGCCGCCCGGTACCATTTGGACAGGCAGTTGCGGCAGAATCCGGCGAGGTTCATGAGGTCGATGTTCTGCACATCGACGCGCTTCCTCAGATGCTCGACCAGCGTGCGGAAGGCCGCCGCCTCGAGCTCGGTCTCGGTCTTCTTGTCCATGGGGACTCTCCTCAAGATGCTGTGAGGCTGCTGCCGGTTATCTAAGCACGGATTGGGTTCGGCGCCAGCGGAGCGCTGAACGGGCCAGCCGCCAGCCGAGCAAGAGCACGAGGCCGGCGCCGGTCAGATATAGCTCCGGCTGGTAGAGGCGCCCGACCATCTCATAGTGAAGCCAGGCAAGAATCGCGATCGGATAGACCAGGCGATGGAGCCCGCGCCAGACCCCGGCGCCGAGCCGCAAGACCGCCGCCCGGGTCGAGGTCAACACCAGGGGTACCAGCAAGACCGTGGCCACGAACCCCACGGCAAGATAGGGGTGCGCCAGCAGCTCCTGGCCGAGGAACGGCCAGTCGAAGCCATAGTCCTTGGCCCAAATGAGCAGGTGCAGGAACGCATAGAACGCGGCGAAAAGGCCGATCATGCGCCGGAGGCCGCCCAGCCAACCCAGACCCAAGAGGGCCGCCAGCGGCGTCAGCGCCAGCCCCAGGACCAGAAAGCGGAGCGACCACGTGCCGGTCTCGCGCACCAGGGTCGGATAGGGATTGGCGGCGATCACGCCATAGAGCGTGTCGTTGGCCAGCAAGAGGATCGGGGTCGCGGCCAAGAGGAAGACCACGGGCTTGACCAGGCCGAGCGGGCTATGGCCGGACTTGATCGCCATCGAGGGCATCATCGGGGCGGCTCCGGGGGAAGTGCCGGCTTCTCCTCCTCGGCGAGCTCCACCTCTTCGATGCGCCCGGCGCGCTTCACCACCTTGTCGGCGGAGATGCGGATCTGACGCATGTCCTCGGTCGTCTGGGAAAAATGCTGCTGCAGCTTGCCGACGCGCTCATCCAGGCGCTCCACGTCCTCGAGCAGCAGCACCACCTCCTGCTGGATGAGATGCGCCTGCTCGCGCATGGCGGCATCCCTCAAGACCGCTCTGACCGTGTTCAAGGTCGCCATCAAGGTCGTGGGCGAGACGATCCAGACCCGCTCGCGATAGGATTGCTGCACGATCTCCGCCATGTTGGCGTGCAGCTCGGCGTAGATGGCTTCGCTCGGCAGAAACATCAGCGCCGATTCCGCCGTCTCGCCGGGCACGATGTACTTGTCGCGAATGGCGCGGACATGAATGAGGACGGCCTGGCCCAAGGCCTTGCGTTGGACGAGCTTCGCCGCCTCGTCGGGTGCCGCCATCAGCGCCTGATAGGACTCCAGCGGAAACTTCGCATCGATGGCGATGGGTCCGGGCGGATTCGGCAGCTGCAAGAGGCAATCGACCCGGCGGCCGCCGCCGAGCGGCGCTTGAAAGACATAGGCGTCGGGCGGCAGGGCGGCGCGCACCAGATTCTCCAGCTGGATCTCGCCGAAGGCGCCGCGGGCCTGCTTGTTGGCGAGGATGTCCTGCAGTGCCACGACCTCGGTCGAGAGCTGGGTGATGGTCTTCTGCGCGGAATCGATGACCGCCAAGCGCTCGCGCAGATCGCCCAAGGTCTTCGTGGTGTCGGTGGCGCTCTTGCCGAGCGACTCCTGGACCCGTTGGCCGAGGGCGGCGAGGCGCTCGTCCAAGGATTTCGCCAGCGCCCGCTCCTGGGTCTGGAGCGCGTCGGCCAATTTCGCCTGGGATGCCGCCTGCTGGGCCGCCATCTGATCGAGCCGACCGGCGAGCTGGCCTTGGGATTCGGCCAGCCGCTGCGCCAGCACCGCCATCTCGCTCGCCGGCACGCTGCCGGCGAGGGGCGCTTTCTGGCTGCGGCGCAGCACGATCACCGCAACCGCGAGCGCGCCAGCGGCAATGAGGAGTGCTAGAACAAGGCCCGGATCCATAGCCATTCCCTAGCATGGGGACATCGCTGCCGCCACGCTTGACGGCTCGCTTGCGCGGTCTTACCTAGCAAGCAGCATGGCACTTCTTTCCGTCATCACGGCTCCCGACCCCAGGCTCAAGATCAAGTGCCGGCCGGTCGAGGCGGTCGACGATTCGGTCCGCCGGCTCATGGACGATTTGCTGGCGACCATGTATTCAGCGCCCGGCATCGGACTTGCCGCACCGCAGGTCGGCGACGACCGCCGCGTGCTGGTGCTGGACGTGGCGCGGGAGAACGAGCCGGCGCAGCCGCTCAGGATCGCCAATCCCGAGATCATCTGGACCTCCGCGGAGGAGATCCTGCATGAGGAGGGCTGCCTCTCCGTGCCCGAGCATTATGCCGAGGTGATGCGGCCGGCCGAGGTCAAGGTGCGCTATCTCGACTATCAGAACGAGATCCGCGAGCTGCATGCCAAGGACCTCTTGGCGGTGTGCCTGCAGCACGAGATGGAGCATCTCGACGGGGTGCTGTTCATCGACCATCTCTCCATCGTCAAGCGCGACATCATCGTGCGCAAGCTGGTGAAGCTGCGCAAAGCCGAGACGCGGGAGCCGGTCTAGGAGACGCGCGCACGGTTCGTGCTCCCTCTCCCATGGGGCTATGGGATTCACGGATCTTGGCCTTGGGTAGCAAGGGCATAGCCTTCCATCCTGGCGGCGAGCTGGTTCCAGCCGTCGCGCATGGTCTTGGGTCCTGGCGGTTTGTAGTAGCAGTTCCAGCCACCG